>NZ_CP159808.1:1918387-2225619 GCF_047717795.1 Candidatus Levibacter sp. Uisw_134_01
TTCTTATTTCATTAATGTAAACAGAAATAAAAAATCTATTGCAATTGATTTAACTAAACAAAGCGGGAAGAATTTAATTTTAGAGCTTCTTAAGTCTTCGGATATAGTTATTGAAAACTTTAAAACTGGAACCATGGAAAAATGGGGATTAGGATATGAAGACGTATTAAAGAAAAAGTTTCCAAAATTAATTCACTGTCGAATATCTGGGTTTGGAGCAACTGGTCCTCTTGGAGGGGCACCAGGGTATGACGCTATTGTTCAAGCAATGACTGGTATGATGTCTATAAACGGACATGCAGATGGGGGTGATGTAAGAGTTGGTGCTCCAGTGGTTGATATGGGGACAGGATTATATGCAACAATAGGTATTTTAATGGCTATTCAAGAAAGAAATAAATCTGGACTAGGTCAATTTTTAGATATGTCTCTATACGATTCAGCTTTAGCTCTGATGCATCCTCATACAGGAAATTACTTTTTATCAAACAAACCTGGAAAAGCTACTGGAAATGCACATCCAAATATTGCTCCTTACGATAAATTTAAGACAGCAACAAATGAAATTTTCATGGGTATTGGAAACGACGCTGGATTTGCCCGATTATGTAAAGCACTGAATTTAGATCATCTTATTACTGATGAACGATTTCTTTCAAATGGAGACAGAGTTGAAAATCGGTTGGCTTTAACTAAATATTTAGAAGATGCGCTAAGTGATGTAGATGGGGTTGAATTTTCTGAAAAATTGTTGGCTGCAGGTATTCCAGCAGGGCCGGTTAGAAATATTGAAGAAGCTATTAAACATCCTCAAACACAAGAAAGAGAAATGACTATTAGCAAAGATGATTATAAAGGCGTTTCTTCACCTATTAAATTTAGTAGATCTCAATCTGTTGGCGTTAAACATAAACCTCCTTTTATAGGCCAGCACACTAAAGAAATTTTGATGGAAGCTGGATATAGTGAAGATGCTATAAACGAACTCTTATCAGAAGAGATAGTTTTTCAAAATTAGTTCTAAGACTATTTATAAAGTAATTTAAAATAATGTTGTCTTAAAAAAAGAATTTGTTTTGATATATGATCTTTATCAATTTTATCTCCACAAAATAATAAAAAAGCATCTAGGGCTTGAAAGATAAAAAGGTCTATTCCAGAGATTATCTTTGCACCTACTTTTTCACCTTTTATTAACAAATCTGTTTTTGCAGGCGTATAGATTACATCAAATATCCAGTGATGATTGCTTGGTAATAATTCACCTAAAGGACAACCTGGAAAATCGAAGTGTCCAACAGGTGTACAGTTAACTATACCTTGAACTTCAAATAATGTTTTTTCTAGTTTATCACTATTAATTAGAGTGCAACTTATTTTTAAAAATTCTAAGTCTTTTATTAAATTTTGACCCCTTAATTGGTCTTTTTCATATAAATAAATATGTTCAACATCTAATGATCCTAAGGCAAATGTGATAGCTCTTCCAACACCCCCTCCACCTAACACCAATATTTTTTTAGGTTTGTTTTTATTAAAATGAAATTCGTAACTTCTTAAAAAACCTGTATAATCTGTGTTTTCAGCAAAAATTTTTTCTTTAAAAAGAAGCGTGTTTGATGACTTTACAGTTGATGAGCTCAGATTAATTATATCAGCATATTTCATAACTTCTTCTTTAAATGGAAAAGTAATATTCACTCCAGAAAAATCTAATTCCTTTAATTTTAGTAACTGATCGGAAAATTGAATTTTATCATTTTCATTCAAATCAAAAATTTGATAATTAAGAGAGATTTTAAATAATTTTCCAAGACGTTTATGTATGTCCGGTGCTTGAGATGATTGTATATTTTTTCCAATTAAACCAAGTTTTATCATCTATATATTCTTATTTATAAGACGCACGACAACTGTTCCGAACCATCTTTCTAGGTTCACCCTAACTGGAAACAGTAATCCAGAAGAAGTTTTCCCAAAATATATTTTGAAATCTCTAAATTTATCTTCTTTTGGTTTCCATTTGCTATTTAATCTGTGCCCTCCTATTGGAATCATTTTGACACCACATATTGTCGCATTACCAGAGAATGATTTTGGCCTATCATTTTTTAGATTTTCTTTGCCTAAACTTTTTATTTTTAAATCATACCGTCTTCTACCATCAAAAATTTTAAAGCTTTGATCACAAGTTTTTGTATTTTTAATATTTTCAATAACATTTATAATAGATGTTAAAGGATCCATAACATTTTTAAGACTTGATTGATCTACATCATAAACTTCTTTTAAATCTAAAACTGGATTAATTTTATAACTTACTGAATTATCTTTGTCCCAGCTAAGTTCTGAAAATCGATTTTTATTTTTAAAAAAACCATTAGTTGAAAATTTGTGAGGTTTCCAAGCTTCTCTGTTTTTTATAGACCAAGAACTTAATTCTCCTTGGTATTCAAAAAAAGTATTCAAAAATCCAGCAGTTTTTGTTTTGGCTTTTACAAGTATTTTTTTTTCATCATTTATTAATGAAACTTCAGCTTTTCCAACAATAAGATTTCCAAATTGGACTTCAAAAAAATAGTCTTGTTGTGCAACTTTACCATAACTTTTTCCAAAGAATGAAAATACAATCAAAAGCCCAAAATAAATATAAATGATTTTTTTTATCTGTATATGCTTCGTCTTACTCACCAAAACTTTGCTCTCTTCTAATCGCAAGAACTGATGAAATTGTGGACACACAAAAAGGAACGCAAAATGTAAATAAAATTTTAATCCAATTATTATAAGTCATCGTTCCAAGTAAAATGTGGTCTCCATGATTAATGATAGCTAATACTATTCCAACTATCGAAGCCATTTTAAATGCTCTTAAAAGAACATCAATTCTTGTTGCTATTTTTAACATTTATTATTCCAAAAAGATTTTGATAATATTTTTAAATAACAATAACATACAAAAATTTAATAAAATTAATAGTTTAATATTTTTTTAAAAACTAGAGTATTGATATTAATTAAAATTTTTGTTCGCGTTTTTCCTCTATTGAATGTTGCGAATTACTCACTGCTAAAATTAGGATCTAGATGCCCTAATTTATTGCAGTATTCATTTATTTTTTCAATAAACTCTACCAATAACCATTAATAGCTTTGATTCTTTGCTCAAAATAGTCAATTTTCTTGTCAGCATCTTTTCCAAGAATACCAAAACTTGCTTCTAATACTTGTTCAATGGCTGTTAACATTGGTGCCATTTTAAATAACTTATTTTCTTTCATTATTTTGACTTCAACATAATAGTCAGAATGCTGAGCAAGGGGAGATAAAACACTATCCGTAAAGGATAATGTTTTGATATTTAATGACTTAGCAGTTTTAATCAATCTTACAGTTTCTGTTGAATATGGTGTTGTAGAAAAAGCTACTAATAAATTCTTACTGCTCAAATGTGCTAAATCTTGAGCAGCCGACAAACCTGAATCAGGCATTAAAAAAAAATTATCAAAAACCATTCTTCCCATGTAATTCATATAAAGCGCAAAAGATTTTGCACTCCTAAAGCCAGAAATATAAACACTTTCTGATTCAGTTAAAATTTTTGCCGCTGATAAAATAGAATGATTTAAAACGTCTGGTTGAATGTCATTTGTGTTATATTCTGGTGGATAAAACTCCAATCTGACCTGTGACTGAAAGTCAACATACCCATTATACCCCCAAATCTTATTGAGCCTTGATATAGTTAAGACAGATACATTTGCCTGGTTAGCTGTTTCCCTAATTGTTTGAAAAGGAATTTGATTTAAATTATTAAGTATTGATTTACTTGCTTGTTTCAGCTTTGGAGTAAGTTCTTTATAATATTGTTTAATTTTTTTTGATAAAATCATTAATAAAATCTCAAGAATTATCTATGTTACAAATGTAACATTAATTATAAAAATATAACAATTGTTTTGTCCATAAAATATTGTATTATGAATTTTTAAAAAATTACTAGGGAGAAAAATTATGAATTTTAAAAAATTAATAGTTGGAGGTGTTGTTGCTGGTTTTGCAGCCATGACACTAGCAGAGGCATCTGCTCAACAGTTTGTATCAATAGGTACAGGTGGAGTTACTGGAGTGTATTATCCAACTGGTGGTGCAATTTGCAGACTAGTCAATAAAGATAGAAAATCACATGGTATTCGTTGCTCTGCAGAATCAACTGGTGGATCTGTCTATAATATAAATACAGTACGTGCTGGAGAATTAGAATTTGGAGTTGCACAATCTGATTGGCAATACCATGCATATAGAGGAACTTCTAAGTTTAAAGATAAAGGTAAATTCGATAAACTTCGTGCAGTTTTTTCAGTGCACCCAGAGCCATTCACTTTAATAGTTAGAAAAGACTCTGGAATTACTTCATTTGAAGGCTTAAAAGGAAAGAAAGTAAATGTAGGTAATCCTGGTTCTGGTCAAAGAGCAACAATGGAAGTTGTAATGGAATCATTTGGAATGAAAATGAGTGATTTTTCATTAGCTGCTGAACTTAAAGGTTCTGAAATGGCTCAAGCAATCTGCGATGGTAAGATAGAAGCCATGATATACACCGTAGGTCACCCTGCAGCAGCTGTCAAAGAAGCAGCATCAAGTTGTGACGTTCAGCTAGTTTCTGTTAAAGGAGCTCCTATTGATAAACTAATTAAAGATAATTCGTTTTACAGAGTAGCAGAAGTTCCTGGTGGCATGTATGCTGGATCTCCTAACAAAACAACTACTTTTGGAGTTGGAGCGACTGTTATAACTTCTGCAGATGTTTCTGAAAAGGTTGTGTACACTATTGTTAAAGCAACTTTTGATAATTTTTCAGATTTCAAAAAATTGCATCCTGCATTTAAGAATTTGAACGAAAAACAAATGATTAAAGATGGTCTTTCTGCTCCTCTTCATCCAGGAGCTATAAAGTATTACAAAGAACGTGGTTGGATGTAATAAAATTAATATGCACAGACACAAATAGTGTCTGTGCTCTTTTAACTTGACCTTGATGAAAGATTTTAAGAAACACAAATATGATGAAATCTGAATCAATTTTATTACCCAGAAAATATAAAAGTCGTGAACCTTCATTTGGAAAAGCTATCTCCTTTATTTGCCTACTTTGGTCTCTTTTTCAACTTTGGTTGGCTTCAGATTTTCCTTTTTACTTAAGTGAAATAACAAAACTAAACCTCGTATTTAATAGTCAAGAGGCTAGACAAATACACCTTGCTTTTGGTCTTGGCTTGGGATTATTAGCATATCCTGCTATTAATAAAATCAACCCTATCTTAGACAAATTTAGCCAATTTTTTTTAGCCGCTTTGGCTGTCAGTGCATGCATTTATTTGTATATTTATAAACTAGATATTTCAAATAGGGCAGGATTGCCAACAAGCATAGACGTGTTCTTTTCTATAACAGGAATGATCTGTATTGGAATTGCAGTATATAGATCTCTTGGGTTGCCTTTATTAATAGTAGCCAGTTTATTCATATTTTACGTCATGTTTGGGCATCTAGATTTTTTTCCTGAATCCATGAAATGGAAAGGAGCTTCATTAAACAAAGCGTCCTGGCATTTTTGGATGCAAACCGAGGGAGTTTTTGGTGTCGCTCTTGGTGTGTCAACCTCAATGATTTTTTTGTTTGTATTATTTGGAGCTTTATTAGAAAAATCAGGTGCTGGTAACTATTTCATTAAACTGTCATTCGCAACACTTGGTCATTTGCGAGGTGGGCCTGCTAAAGCGGCAGTTGTAGCGTCAGGCTTATCAGGAATATATTCAGGTTCATCAATTGCAAATGTTGTAACAACTGGAACCTTTACAATACCTTTAATGAAAAAAACAGGTTTTTCATCAGAAAAAGCTGGTGCTATCGAAGTAGCATCATCAACAAATGGACAATTGACACCTCCAGTTATGGGAGCAGCTGCATTCTTAATTTCTGAATTTACGGACGTCAGCTATTTTGATCTTATCAAGTACGCTGCTCTACCAGCCTTAGCTTCTTATGTTGCTCTTTTTTATATAGTTCATCTTGAAGTAATAAAGCTTGGTTTAAAAGGACTTAAAAGGAATACACCTGCAAGATCTTTTTTAAACAAATTCACTAGCTTTATTTTTGGTTTTACAGCCTTAGGCAGTATTGGATTTATTATTAATTTTTTATTTTCATGGACTAACAATTTTAGTTCTACCTTTACATTCCTGTTGGCAATTAGCTTGTTTTTAATATTATACTTATTTTGTATTTGGATTGCTTCAAAAAAACCTGACCTAGAAATTGGATTAACTGATAAAGAACTGAACAATCTACCATCAGTAAAATCAGTAGCTGCTACTGGATACCATTACCTTCTACCAATAGTTGTTTTATTATGGTGTGTTCTAATTAGTAGATTGTCTCCTTCACTATCAGCATATTGGGCAAGCTTATCCATTATTTTTGTTTTATTAACTCAAAACCCCTTAAAAACTTTTTTTAGATATAAAAAGTTAACTTTTGATCCATTTAAACAAGGAGCACTTGATCTGATAGAGGGGTTACAAAAAGGTGCGCGAAGCATGATAACTATATCTATTGCTACTGGAATTGCTGGAGTTATTATTGGAACAGTGTCATTGACTGGAGCTCATCAGTTTATAGGTGAATTTGTAGAAACTGTATCTTCAGGAAGCTTAGTACTCATGCTGGTATTAGTTGCTTTTATGAGTTTAATTTTAGGAATGGGACTACCTACTACAGCTAATTATATAGTTGTTTCCTCTCTAATGGCACCAGTAATAGTAATGGTAGGAGCTCAAAATGGATTAATAGTACCTCTTGTTGCGGTTCATCTTTTTGTCTTTTACTTTGGAATATTAGCAGACGACACACCTCCAGTTGGGTTAGCTGCTTTTGCAGCTGCAGCAATATCTAAAGGTGATCCTATAAAGACAGGTATCCAGGGTTTTAGCTATGATATCAGGACTGCCATTCTTCCTTTTATGTTTATTTTTAATACTGATATTCTTTTGTTTAACATAGGTTTTATATCAGGACTTCTCACTATCATTACAGTAGTGTTGGCAATGTTAGCTTTTTGTTCAGCTATTCAAAATCATATGATTGTTAAAAATAAAATATATGAAACTATATTACTTGTTGTTATTTCTTTTAGTCTTTTTCGACCTGATTTCTGGTTAGACAAAATCCAAGAACCATTTCATAAAATTCAAGGAAATCAAATCTTTGAATTAATAAAAGATAATAATAACATTTTGAATTTGAATAAAAACAATACTGTAAGAGTTGAGTTTGTAGGCCCTGATTTTGATAATCCAGACAAATTAGTTTCACAAAATTCAATTATTATCTTTGATAAAAATGAACCTGTTAATAAAAGGATTGAGAAAGCGGGATTGTTTTTGAATGTCAATGATAATGATATTATAATGGATGAACCATTCCCTGGTACAGCTCTTTTTCAAGAAATGAAAACATTTGATTTTTATGCTGACAAGCCAGTTATTTTAAAAACAATCTACATCAACAAAAATGATCGTTTACCAAAAGAAATATTCTTTATTCCATCAATATTAGTTTTCATCCTTATATACCTGAATCAACATAGAAGAAGAAATAAACACAATAGGACACAAAATGAGAAAAAGTAACGTTTTCCCTCGACATAGTAGTTATGATTTACCAAATGCAGTTGGAGGAGATGGATGTTACATAATTGACGAAAAAGGGAAAAGATATCTTGATGCATCAGGTGGGGCTGCGGTATCTTGCCTAGGCCATTCAGATAAAACAATTCAAAAAGCTATTATAGAACAAACAGAAAAATTAGCGTTTGCTCACACTTCTTTTTTTACAAGTGAGCCAGCTGAACTTTTGGCAAATCTTTTAGCTAAACATTCACCTGAAGGATTAGATAAAGTTTATTTTGTCTCAAGTGGCTCAGAAGCTGTTGAGGCATCTCTGAAATTAGCAAGACAGTACTTTGTTGAAATTGGAAAACCTGAAAAACACAAAGTCATTTCAAGAAAACAGAGTTATCATGGGAATACTCTGGGCGCATTGGCAGCAGGAGGAAATATTTGGCGAAGATCTTTTTTTGAAAAACTACTTGTTGAAACTAGCCTTATTTCACCTTGTTATCCATATAGGCATCAAACTCAAGATGAAACTGAGTTAGAGTATGGTTTAAGAGTGGCAAATGAATTAGAAGAGGAAATAATTAATCTAGGCTCCGAAAATGTAATGGCTTTTATAGCGGAAACTGTGGTTGGAGCTACTGCAGGTGCATTAACACCTGTTTCAGGATATTTTAAACGTGTCAGAGAAATATGTGACAAATATGATGTATTATTAATTTTAGATGAAGTGATGTGCGGAATGGGTAGAACAGGATCATTATTTGCCTGTGACGACGAAGATGTTGTCCCTGACATATTAACTGTTGCTAAAGGCTTAGGTGCAGGATATCAACCCATTGGAGCTATGATCTGTCAAAACTTTATTTATGATGCAATAGCTAATGGAAGTGGATTTTTTCAACATGGACATACTTATCTTGGACATCCAGTAGCATGTGCTGCTTCACTCTCAGTCTTGAACAAATTAGTAAATGAAAACTTCTCTTCTCAAGTGAAAGAGAAAGGCCAATACCTGCAAAAAAATCTTGAACTGCACCTTGGTCAAAATCAATTTGTTGGGGACATTAGAGGTAGAGGTCTATTTAGAGGAATTGAAATAGTTAAAGACAGGTCCACAAAAGAACCTTTTCAAAAAAAACTAAATATTGCAGGTAAGATTAAGAAACAAGCTCTTGATATAGGGTTAATTTGTTACCCTATGCAAGGTACTGTTGATGGAAGTAAAGGTGACCATATATTAATAGCACCACCATTTATAATAAATGAAAGTGAAATCAACGAAATTTCTACAAAACTTAAATCAACAATTGACCTAGTATGTAATCATGTCTGATTATACACCTAAATATTTTTGAGCAATTTGGCTAGTTAAGTTTTGTGAAAAACCTTCCCAAACCGTTTTACCCTTTTCAATAATATAAAATTTGTCTGCTAAATCTAATAATTGTTTTAAAGATTTATCAACAATTAATATTGATATGTTTTTAGTTTTTAAAAATTCAATAACTTTCCAAATTTCTAATCTTACCGTTGGGGACAATCCTTCAGTAGCTTCATCTAAAATTAATAATTTTGGGTTAGTCATCAAAGCTCTTCCAATAACTAACATTTGTTGTTCCCCACCTGATAAAGATGAAGCCAGTTGAAATTTTCTTTCTTCTAATCTTGGAAATAAATTGTATATTTCAGATAAAGACCATTCGCCATCTACTGCCGTAGCAACTAAATTTTCTAAAACTGTTAAGTTTGAAAATGCCCTTCTACCCTCAGGAACTAAACCTATTCCTAATTGAGCAATCCTATAACTAGGCATTCCAATTAATGAAACATTGTTAAAATTAATATTCCCTTCGTATTTATGTACCATACCACAAATTGAGTTAATTGTAGTAGACTTACCCATTCCATTTCTACCTAGTAAAGCTACAATTTCTCCTTTTTCAATTTGTAAATTGATATCAAATAGAGCCTGACTTTCTCCATACCATGATTTAAGTGATTTAACTTCTAATAGCTTACTCATTAGATTTCATAACCGAGGTAAACATCTCTAACTAATTTATTTGATTTTATCTCCTTTACTGTGCCTGTTGCTACTATTTTTCCGTAAACAATCACAGAGACTCTATCTGCAAGTGCAAAAACAGCTTCCATATCATGTTCTATCAGTAAAATAGGAGAATTAGCTTTAATCTTCTTAAACAAGTCTATCATCATTTTTGTACCAATTTCGTCTAGCCCTGCCATAGGCTCATCAAATAAAAAAACTTTAGGATCCATTGCTAATGCTAGACCAACTTCTAACTTCCTCCGGTCTCCATGACTTAGTTCCGATGCAACTTCATCACTCTTACTATCTAAGTCAATATCCCTAAGTATCTTTTTTGCTTTTAAGTGTAATTCTCTGTTTTGTTTTAAACTTTTAAATAATTGAAAAGTATTATTAGACTTATTCAAAAGTGAAAGAATAATGTTCTCTAATGCAGAAAATTTTGGAATAATAGAAGATACTTGAAATGTTCTCGATATTCCTATTTTTGCCCTTTCAATATCAGTTAAATCGGTTATGTCCTCTTGATCTAAAATTATAGACCCAATATCATGTTTAACACTTCCAACAATTTGCTTTATTAAAGTCGATTTACCAGCACCGTTTGGACCAATTAGAGCATGTATTTCGTTAAAATTTAAATCAATTGCAATTTCGTCAGTAACCTTGAAAGCACCATATGATTTTGACAAATTTTTAATGTTTAAAATTTTATTTTTCATTTTGTTTTTTCTTATCAAATAATCCTATTATTCCAGTACGTGCGTATAATATTTCTAAAATAAGGATTAACCCTAACCAAAATTGCCAATTATCTGTATATGCGCCAAGAGTTTGCTCAAGTATAATAAAAAATGCAGCTCCAACTAAAGGACCATAAAGTCTTGCTATACCACCAAGAATAACAAATACCATTATTTCACCTGAGGTTTGCCAATCTAAAACCGAAGGACTTACAAATCTATTTAAATCTGTATATAAAGAGCCGGCTAAACCTGTAATTGCTCCTGATATAACAAACACTAACAATTTAACCCTAAAAGTTTCTATTCCTACCGATTTAACTCTTTCTTCATTTTGTTTTACTGCCTGGAAAGCCATACCAAAAGGTGAATTAATTAATTTATAAGAGATATAGACTGAAGTTAAAAACCACGACAAGCAAATCAAATAAAATGTTAGAGGGTTCATAGTATTTAACATTGGTAAAGAATTTCTCATATAAATAGATAATCCGTCCTCACCCCCATAGTTAGGCCAACTTATAGAAAAGAAATACAACATTTGTGCAAACGCGAGAGTAATCATTATGAAATAAACTCCGCTAGTTCTCAAGGAAAGCAGACCTATTATCAAAGAAAAGAAAGAGCTTATAAATATTGCAAAGGGCCATATTATTAACATTTCTGAGCTTCCAAAAATATCGAACGGCCAATGAAACAAGACTTCTTCATTAATAGCATGATAAGACATTATAGCAGTTACATAACCGCCCACTCCAAAAAAAGCTGCATGCCCAAAAGAAATGAGGCCGCAATAACCAAGAGCTAAGTTTAGACCAACTCCAGCAATTCCAAGAATTATTACTTTTGTTGCTAAAGTTATGTAATAAGGTTCATCAAAAATTAACCCACATATGGGAATTATTAAAAGAAAAGACCAAATCCATTTGTTGAAAAACTGTTCAGTAATCATTTTAATTTTTCCCGAACAAACCAGAAGGTTTCATTATCAGTATTAAAGCCATTAATATATATATTAGCATAGATCCAATTGAAGAGCCCATTGAAGTAGCATTGGCAGGCTCCATAAATATTTTTAAAAAGTTAGGTAAAAACACCCTTCCTAAGGTGTCTGTAACACCTACTAGTAATGAACCAATAAAGGCACCTTTTATTGATCCGATCCCACCAATAACAATAACTACAAAAGCTAGTATCAAAATAGGCTCTCCCATTCCAACCTCAACTGACTGAATTGCTCCAATCATTGCACCTGCTAATCCAGCCAATCCAGCACCAATAGCAAAGACAATTGTGTATAATTTTGAAATATCAATACCCAGAGCTGAAATCATTTGACGGTCATTTTGCCCTGCTCTAATACGAATTCCTAAACGTGTTTTAGTAATTAGTAAGTAAAGACCGACAGCTACTAAAAATCCAATTAAGATTATAAACAATCTATACTTTGAATAAATTATTTCAAAGAACAGAGGTATACTTCCATTAAGTATATTTGGAATATTCAGATATAATGGAAATGCTCCAAAAATCCATCTTACTGCTTCAGACAGCAATAATATCAATGCAAATGTTGCCAAGACTTGATCTAGATGGTCTCTTCTGTATAACCTTCTAATTATAATAATTTCTATTAATACACCTGCTATTGCCGCACCTATTAAACTACCTAATAGAGCGAGCCAAAACGAACCAGTCAAACCTGCAATTAAGGCAGCACAGAACGCTCCAATCATGTAGAAAGAACCATGGGCTAAATTAATTAAACCCATAACACCAAAAATAAGGGTCAGTCCAGCAGACATCAGAAACAACATTATTCCAAATTGCAGGCCGTTTAAAAGTTGTTCAAAAAAGAGAATGAGTGTCATTAAAATAAATTCTAGGTGGCTTTATTGAAAACCACCTAGTTGTATAATTTACATATTACATTCAGAGACATAGACATTTGAATGATTTTTTAGTCCAACTGATACAATTTTATTTGTAAGAATTTTTCCTTCTTTAATCACTTCACGTACATAAATATCTTGAATTGGATGATGATTTTTATCAAAACTAAATTTACCTCTTGTAGATGAAAAATTAGCTTTTCTTAATTCATTTCTGAATTTATCCATATCTTTAATTTTAGCTTTCGCCATTGCGGATATTAAAAGTTTACCAGTATCATAACCTTGAGAGGCGTATAAAGAAGGTAGCCTTCCGTACTCTTTTTGAAAATCATTTACGAATTTTTTATTAGCTGCATTATCAATATCCTTAGACCATTGTGACGTATTTTTCACTCCTAATGCAGCATCTCCTACTGCTTTAAGAATACCTTGATCAAATGAAAAGGCTGGACCAACAACAGGCAATTTGATTCCAGATTGTGAAAATTGTTTCATAAAACCAATTCCCATTCCACCAGGTAAGAAGAAAAATACACTGTCTGCGCCTGATGCTCTTATTTGAGCAATTTCAGCTGCATAATCTTTCTGTCCAAGTTTAGTGTAAACTTCTCCAGCTAATTTTCCTTTAAAAAACCTTTTATAACCTGTGAGTGCATCCTTGCCGGCAGGGTAATTAGGAGCAAGAATAAAAGAGTTTTTGAACCCTGCTGAGTTAGCATATCCACCAGCAGCTTCATGCAAATTATCATTCTGCCAAGCAACATTAAAATAATTCTTGTGACACCCTTTACCTGCCAATTTTGAAGGACCAGCATTTGGAGATAAATAAAACTTTCCTTGGTTTACAGTGGCAGGAACTACAGCCATTGCAAGATTCGACCATATTATTCCGGTAAGCACATCCACTTTATCTGATTGAATCATTTTATCTGCCAGTTGTACTGCGATATCTGGTTTACGTTGATCATCTTTAGTAATTACAGAAATATTTTTATTACCCTTAACAGCAAGCATAAATCCGTCTCTAACGTCAATTCCTAAACCTGATCCGCCTCCAGAAAGAGTTGTTATCATACCTACTTTTACCTTATGTCCATCGGCAAATACAGACGAAGCAGACATTATAACTAATGTAGCTAGCGTAGTTGTTAATTTTTTCATATTAAATCCCCTAAATTCTTTCAAAGAATCAAAAAATACATAATTATTTATATAAAGGCAAAGTAATAAAAATTATGCAACAATCTTAGAATTAAAAATCTATATCAATACCATTTATAGAAAAAGTCTTGCCATTAAATCCTTTATCCATTTTTTCAATGTCAGTCATGTTTTCACTGTCAACCCTTTTATATGGATTTCTTTTCATTTGATCTAAACGAGATTCTTTTTTAACTGGCTCTATATCAAGTTTCTTTTTCTTATTTTTAAACCAATTTAACATATTATTTGTGAACCTCATGACTAGCTAGCTGACAGTGTGTTAATTTTTTAAATCTATATTTCGCAAAAAAATTATAAAGAGTATTTGCTAGTGTGTTTATAATAGGTAACTTAACTATAAATGACAGAATATTCCAATATTTTAGTTGGCTCCATATTAGTGCAAAGGCATCAACTCCAATTTTTAAATTTGAATTTTTATCAAGTGCATGCAAGAACATCAAAGCATCATACTGAGAAACTTTAATGTCCTTCAATGCTTTTGGGTTTGTTGCAATATCATGCCACTCAAATATATTGTCTGGGGATATTTTTTTGTAATAATTTATTTCCTTACTACAAAGTCCACATTTACCATCATAAAAAACTTTAGTTAATTTCATAATTTTTATCCTATATTAATTTTGAGGCCTTCACAGCAATGCTTGAACCTGAACTGATAATTGAAGTCCAAAAATTTTCAATCAAGGTGTTTTTGGAATTTCCTTTATCTCTTTTGGCATCTATTTTATGTTCTACTTCTTCTTCACAACAGATTTCTAAAACTTTGAGAAGATCAAAAGATATAGAGTTTTTGTATAAGAATTTAATTTGTTTTTGGTAATGTTTTTCTACAAAAGTTTCTACAGATTGAATAGTGATACAAAAGGTTCTATAACCACCTAACGCTGACAAGAAACCTAAACTAAAACCCAGTATTCTCCACAAAATCAATAGTTTACTTCTGTTTGCTTTGGGTAATATATGTTTCATTACAAGTAAGTGATTTTTTTCAGTTTCGTAATGTTCAATTGACATTTTTTTTATTTTTTTATTCCAAAAGATACATTTTGCGCCTAGATAAATCCAAACCGCTCCTGTTTCACCCGCATGATCAGACCTTATAGATGGAATCATAATCTTAGGCACACTAACATTAGTTGCTTTATATTTTTCAATTAATTTTAACGTTTCCATAAACTTTTACCGATATTTGGTGTGTTTTTTATTTATCTATTTAATAGAAGTTTTCGATAGATTATTAATTATATTATTTTTTAATTTTTCTCTGGCATTAATTTTGCAAAATTTATCGGCAAAGGATACTAGTTTTGGAACCAATATCAATAATTTCAATAATTGTTCAGTTAGCTAATGCAACTCCACAGCTTGATAAGTTTCTAACGCAAGAAGATAATAAAGTATATAGTAGAACTGAAACTATTGAGATTTACAGAGCTAATATGAATTCCAACACCTATAAAAGTAATTATAAATAAAAATATTAATTATAACTTTAATTAACCAATTAACTAAATATCTTATTTGTATTTAATGGTTCTGCTTGACTCGTATTTGAATTTTGTAATAATCAGACAATTCATTTGACTAGTAATATGTTGAACTACAAATTACTATATTTTAAATGGGGATGAGTATCTTATACTTATTAAATGCTGTTTAATCGACAGTTCAACTCCCAGCAAATGCTGGTTAATCATTATGGAGGAAATTAAATGATTAAATCTACTACACTTTTTAAGGTTGGTACTGGGTTAGCTGCTATAGTTTCTGCTATAGCATTTACATCTGCTCCAACTTTAGCAGCTAAAAAGCCTGCTATTGAAGTTGTTACTCACGCTGGTGCCGGTGGTGGTACTGACGTTAACTCTAGAATGATGATGCTTCGTTCTAGAAGAGTATTAAAACAAGACATGGTTGTTGTTAATAAAAGAGGTGGCGGTGGTGCCGCTGCTATGAATTATTTCATGACAAGACCTGCAGATGGCAATACTATTTTAACTTTTACTGTTGGTCATGCAATTACAATGGCAATGGGTAAAACAAAGTTAAAAGTTGAGGATATGGCACCTATAGCAAGAGGTACTAACGACCCACAAATCTTAATGGTGAATTGTAAAACCAGCCCATATAAAACTCCTGAAGCATTTGTAGCAGGAATGAAAAAGGGTGACAAAATCGCTTTTGGTGGAACTCATACAGGTACTATAGACCATATAACAGCATTCTTATTTGCAAAAAAGCTTGGTCAAAAAATGCCTAAATATATTCCTTTTAAAGGTGGAGGAGAGCTTGCAACACAAGTTGTAGCTGGCGCTGTAGACGTTGGAGTATTAAATTTATCTGAAGCTGGCGGCCCAATTGACGCTGGTGATTTATGCCCATTAGTAATTTTAGGTGACAATGCTATGGCACCAATCCCTAAAGCTAAAACTGCAAAATCAATGGGCATTGATCTTGTTCTATCAACTACTAGAGGGTTTGTTACTCACAAAGGAGCTGATCCAGCAAGAGTAGCTGAGTTAGAAAAAGGTCTATCAAAAGCTATGAAACATTCAATGTATCAAGCATACCTAGCAAATTCTGGGTTAGACAATACATCTCCACAATCATCAGGTCCTTGGGCTAAACAAATTAAGTTTATGGTTGGTGAATTTGGTCCTGCTTTAAAAGAAATGGGATTATTGAAGTAAACAAATTTTTAATTTAGATGCCCCTATTAGGGGCATCTGAAAGTTTTATCATGAAGAAAAAATTATACATAATACCACTATTCCTTACATTATTTTCTTTTGTAATAATCTATTTATCTCTGCAATTAGACACCTCTCCTGAAATGATAGTAGGAGATAGTATGCAAGCAAGATCCTTTCCTATATTTTTAATGGTTATTAATTTATTACTTGTTGGTATTCTATCTTTACAATTTTATAAAACTTACCCAAAAGAAGTTGAGCTAGAAAAATTCCCGACTTGGTCGAGCATGCTATTATTTTTAATTTTCTATATTATTATTTTTATAAGTGGAGATATGTTTGTAGCTATACCTATTGTAATGTTTTTGATGGGTTTGACATGGGGGCAGAAAAAGGTATGGGTCTCGCTTACAAATGCAATAGTTACGCCTCTTTCAATTTTCTTACTTTTTGACTATGTCTTACAAGTCAGGTTCCCTAGAGGTTGGTTAACAAATATTTATTATGGTTAGGAATATAATTTTATGATTGAAGCAATATCAGCTATGGCGTCAGTTTTTACTGACCCTTATCTATTAACTTTAATTTTTGCCACAACAATTTTGGGTGTTATTATTGGAGTATTGCCAGGTCTTGGTGCTACAACGGGCGCCGCCTTGTTGTTGCCTTTTACTCTGACCATGGAACCTGTGCAAGCGATAGCTGTATTGTCCACAATTTATGTTTCAGCAACCTTTGCAGGATCTATAACTGCAATCCTAATTAATACACCGGGGACATCAGCTGCTGCTGCAACAACGTTTGATGGATACCCCTTAGCTCAAAAAGGAGAAGCAGGAAGGGCTCTTGGCATTGCAGTAGTTTCAAGTACTGTTGGAGGTGTTTTTTCAGTTATTGTTTTATGTATTGCCGCACCTTTGTTAGCTAGAGTTGCTTATGAATTTCGTCCACCAGAATATTTTGCTTTAACCATTTTCGGATTGTCAATGCTTGCTAGCATAAGTGCAGGTGGTGCAGTTAAAAATCTGATTGGTGGAATTTTTGGTGTCTGGTTATCTACTATTGGTTCAGAGCGTGTAACTGCAATAGAAAGATTTATGTTTGGAAATTACGATTTATATGAAGGTCTTTCCTTTGTACCTGTATTTATAGGGCTATTTGCTATATCAGAACTTCTAGTTCAATCAAAAACAGTCAATAAAATTATTGAAACAGTTGCCTTAAAGGCAGTAAAACTACCCACAAAAGAAGATTACAAGAGAATTTGGAAAACAATATTAAGATCATGTGGAATAGGGACGTTTATTGGTATTCTCCCTGCCGAAGGAGCTACAGTGGCTTCAATGATTGGTTACTCAGAAGCAAAAAGATGGTCAAAAAATAAAGAAGAATTTGGTAAAGGGTCAGTTGAGGGTATTGCTGGAGCAGAAGCTGCTAATAATGCCGCAACTGGTGGAGCAATGGTGCCTACAATGGTACTTGGAATTCCTGGAAGTGGAACAACCGCTATAATCCTAGTAGGATTAATGGTTCATGGGCTTAGACCTGGTGCTTATTTGTTTACCGAACAAGTAGAAAAAGTTTATCAAATATTCGGATCTATGCTGATTGCAAATCTTATGTTTATGGCTCTGGGACTATATGCAGCAAGAGTTTTTGCAAGAGTTTCTCTAATTCCTATTTCTATCTTATGGCCTATTGTTTTTGCCCTGTCAGTAATTGGGGCGTACGCATTGTCACAATCTTTAGTTGATGTATGGATAGCTCTAATTTTTGGAGTAATTGGTTTTTTTGCAAGAAGACATGGATTTGCAGTAGCTCCAATTGCTGTTGGATTAATTTTAGGAGAAATGGTTGAGACAAACCTTCAACATTCTTTAAAAATGTATGATGGTCAGTGGTGGATGATACTTGCTCAACCACTTGCTGCATTTTTTCTTGTCTTAGCTTTCTTAGGTCTTTGTGGTCCTTATTTATATAATTTAATTACTAAACATAAGAATTAAACTATATTTAAATACCCACTCATAGTTAAGGCGTTCCAAGTAAGATTTATAGCAATTAAAGTAAGTATAGAGTTTAAAACTAACTTAAAATATTTTTGACCAAATTTTACTAAAATTTTTTTACCTATGATTGTTCCTATAAAACCACTTGTAATCATAGCTGTAATAAGAAGAAAATATTCAGAATAGGCAAACCCAACAAAGCCAAAGATAATTACCTTTGTTAAATGCTGAATAGTCATTAATGCAGAATGAGTAGCTAAATGATTTGTTGGTTGTAATTTCATTGTTTTGACCATTCCTGCTACCAATGTACCTGAAGCTCCAAAGAACATTGTAAAAAAACCAGAAAACATTCCACCAAAAATAACATGGGTAGCACCTATTGCAGGAATTTTTCCAAAAACAGACCATAAAATGAACGTAGCAACAACTAATTGAAGTACCCATGGTTCTATTTGAATAAAAAATGTTCCTCCGAGGGAAGAGCCTAAAATAGTTCCTATACTAAAAGGTATTAAGACATCTTTTTTTATCTCTTTTAGAAAAATAATTGTTCTTCCAAAATTAGAACCTATTTGGACAATCCCATGTATTGGTAATAACGCAAAAGGTGGAAGTTTAAGGGCAAGGAGTCCTATCAAAACAGCTCCACCACCAATACCAAAAGCTGAAGTTATAAAAGAAGTCACCATACTTGCAAAAATTAAAAAATAAATAGTGAATTCGCTCAGTCCTGAGGGCATTTCTAGCATTGACTAACTCTTAATAGCATGTGGAGGAGGGGCAAAATAACGAGGCATCTCACCTACTGAATGAACATTAACTTCTACTAAAACAGGACCAGAAAATTTTACCGCCTCATCTAACGTTTTTTCTAATTCGTTGGCATGGTCAATTCTTTTATATTTCATTTTTGCAACCTTTGCTAACTCTTCAAAATTTGGTCCTGTAAGGTCAGCATAAAACTTACGTCCACCATACATACTTTCTTGGATATGCTTTATAACACCATACCCTTGATCATTCATGACTAAAAAAACAACATCACAATTAGTTTCTACAGCTGTCCATAGATCAGGAAGATTTAACATGAACCCACCATCACCGGACATAGCAATAGTTTTTTTTCCTTCACTTCCAACTGAAACGCCAATAGCGAGTGCCATTCCAGGTCCAATTGCAGCTCCTACAGGATAAATATTTTGCTCAGGTTTGTTAATTAACATAGAGCGATTGCCCCACATACTATTAGAGATAGTAATATCCCTAACCCAATTCCCATCCTCTGGAAGGATTTTTCTTATAATTTCTGGAAAATCTTTATATGCGCCAAGATTCTTTTTGTAATCTTGAAAAATTTTAATTTTGAGATCAGCGACTTCATTTACCCATTCTTCATCAGTGGAAAGCTGATTTGATAGTCTGTGAGCAAGTTCTCCTAAAACTTTCTTTGCATCACCACAATGAAATAAATTTGTTTTATATGTTCTATTCTCTGCGTCAGGATCAATATCTATTTGAATAATTTTGTGTGGAAGTTTTAAGGACATATCTCTTGTTTCATGTCCTCTTAACCTACTGCCAACGACTATCATTAAATCTAATGTTTTATAAAACTCTTCTATAAGTGGTACGGCATTAAAAGCGCCTAAACTCATTTGATTGCTCTCTGGTACAACACCTCTTCCCAAAGCACTAGTTACAACAGAAAATCCCATTTTAATAAATTGTTCTACTTCGTTTCTTGCAAACTTACCGCCATTACCCACCCAAAGTATTTTTCTTTTAGATACTCTAATTATGCTCTCAATTTGATCTAGAGAAGAAGCGTCACCAATTTGTAAATTTATGTTTGGCAACTTGATTTGATCGAGCATTAAGGGTCTTTTAATGTTAGTTCTTTGAATATCTATGGGTATTTCAACTGACACAGGTCCCATTGGAGGAGTAAGAGCTATGGTTGTAGCCTCTATTAATTGAGCAAGTGCGTCATCTGCATGACTTATTCTAATAGCTTTCTTTGAAATTGATTTCAGCATTCCAAGCTGATCGGGAACATCATGAACAGTCCCTTGATTTTTATCTAAATTTTCTGTGGCAGTTTGACCAGTAAAATGAAGTATAGGAGAACCAGCAAAGCGAGACTCTACTAGCGACCCTGCTACGTTGGCTGCTCCTGGACCTGTACTCGTAAAAACAACGCCTAGACCATTAGTGGCTCTTGCATAACCATCTGCCATATGGCCTGCACCCATCTCACCTCTTGCAGGAACCATTTTAATAAAATTTCTTCTACCTATAGCATCTAACATAGGTATGTTGTGAACAGAAACTACGCCAAAAACGTCTTTTATATCCATTTGATATAAAAATTCAGACACCAAGTCACCTACATTATAATTCTCCATATCAACCCTCTTTTGACTTAACATGTTAAAAACCTTATATTAATTTTTTATATTATAAAAATGAAATCAATGATTGTTTTATTTAAATGAGTAATAAAATTGAACCTAAAGAAGCTAAAAGCTGGCTTTCTGATGGTAAAGAAATTGCATTTATTGACATCAGAGAATTAGGTCAACATACAGCAGGACATCCTTTTTTTTCTATCTCAATACCATTTAGCGTTTTTGAATTTAGTTTAGAAACACTTGTTCCTAACAAAAAAACACGATTAATCCTTATGGATAATGATAATGAAATTTCAAACTTTGTTTGTAAAAAAGCTGTTTCAATGGGTTATTTAAATGTATTTGTAATTGAAGGTGGAATCAAACGGTGGACAAAAGAAGGGTTTAATTTGTTTGACGGAATAAATGTACCAAGCAAAACTTTTGGTGAATTAATAGAAAAAAATTGTCATACCCCTTCAATAACAGCGAAAGAACTTCACGAAAAACAATCTAACAATCAAAACTGTGTTGTGATTGATGGTAGACCTTTTGATGAATATAAAAAGATGAGCATTCCCAATAGTATATGTTGTCCAAATGCAGAGTTAGCTCTAAGGCTACCTTCATATATCAATGATGAAAATACAGAAATAGTTATAAATTGTGCTGGCAGAACCAGATCTATCATAGGAGCACAAACACTAATTGAGTTTGGGCTAAACAACACTATCAAAGCTCTAGAAAATGGAACTCAAGGGTGGTTTTTGTCTAATCTTAATTTAGACCACAATAAGAACAATATAATTGATGCTTTACAAACTGATCAACAGATTAAAAAATTAAAAGAAAAGGCCTTACACTTAATCAATAAAAATAATATTAAAGTAATTGATGTAGCGAAGACTCAGAAATTAATAGATGAAACAAATACGTCTACCTTTTTATTTGATGTAACTGATAATCTAGAGAAAAAAAATGTTAATGTAATTCCAAACGTACCAGGAGGACAACTTGTTCAAGCAACTGATAAATATATTGGTGTTTGGAATTCAAATGTCATTTTAATTGATGATGGAGATTTAATTAGAGCTGGAACTACAGCAATGTGGTTAAAAAAAATGAATTTTAAGGTCTTTATTTTGAAAGATGGAATTTCAAAAGTTTCAAAATTAAAATTAAGATATCATCATAATCATAAAGAAGAAAATTTGGATATTTTAAATATTGATAACTTAATCAGCTCAAAAAATGTCACTTTATTTGATATTAGATCAAGTCAGGATTATTTGAAAACTAGGCTAAAAAAATCGATTTGGTTAAACCGATCAGAAATTTTTAAGCATAGTATGCATAAAAATAATAAAATTATAATAATCACGGATGACTTAAAAAAAGCTTTTTTAATCAAAAAAGATATTCAAGATGAAAACAAAGATTGTTGGATAATGGTTTATAAATGGTCAAATGATGATTTAGTGAAACATCCTGATATTTTTGATCAAACAACAAAAAAATTAATCAAAAAGAAACATATTGATTTTAACTTTCATACCTATAAAAGGCACGAAGGAAGTAAATCGCACGCAGAGCAATATTTGAAATGGGAAACCGACTTAGTTGACAAGATGGATGAACAGGAATTGTCATTTTTTAATATATTTTAAATTTTGATAAACTTAATTTACCATTTACCGACAGAACCAACTGAACCCTGACTTTCTTCTCCATTCAGAGGCTTTATGTTAGACCTTTTAATATTGTCTAAATTTGTACCTTCTATTCTTAGCAATCTTACAGGGTCTTTCCTGACTGGAGAATGTACATCACCTATATTATAAAAATGAACGTCGCCTGTTGTCATTAGATAAGTTTTACTAGGTTTTACATATATAACATCATCTGAAGATTTTTCTTGAATAATATCCCAATCAGTCATTTCAGTTTCTCCAGATGCTTGTCCATATATAGCCCAACTTGGCCCGTGGTCATGAGGGAAACCTATCGCTTCATTTGCATAAACGTGACCACAAATACAAAAACCCGTATCTTGATCTTCATAAAGTATTTGTCTAGCCGACTCATCTTCTAATCTATCAGGGAGGTTCTGAACTACAAAATTTTGATCCATTAAAGCTTTAGAAACAAAATAACATATCTTATCAGATCCATCTGGGATTCTATTATTAGCAATTATTTCTTTTATATCAGCTGCAAGGTCATTTAACGTATAAGGCACATATTCCTCCTAATAAAATCTTATAAATAAGCTTACTTTTTTATTTTCCCCAATTCAAGGCTACAGGAGTAAATGTTCTAACCAATTTTATTAAACCAGCTTTTGTATTTTCTTCTAAAGGAGGAATTGGATGTCTACAAAAGTCAGAACTTATTACTCCACCCTCCTTCATAATTACTTTTGCAGCTCTAAATCCACACTGTCTATTTTCATAATTTATCATAGGTAAAATATTATTATACTGATTTTCAGCTTTCTCAATTTGACCATCTAGGTAGTCCATAACTACAGGCCTTATTAAATCTGGAATCATTGCTGAACTCATATTACCAGTTGCGCCAGCTTCCAAGTCTGCGAACAATGTTATTCCTTCTTCTCCATCGAAAGGTCCTTCAATAACATTTCCACCCTCTTTTATAAGCACTCTTAACTTTGCAGCGGCCTGGGCGCATTCAATCTTAAAACACTTAACCATCTCAATTTCTTTTGCCATTTTTATTAAAAGAGGGACAGGCAAGTCAACACCTGACAATGGAGCATCTTGAACCATAATAGTTACACCTGCTTCACCTACTTTACAAAACTGTTCAAAGGTTTGCTGAGGTGTTCCTTTCATTAATGCTCCATGATATGGAGCCATCATCATTATCATTTCACCACCTAAAGCCTTAACAAGCTTAGCTCGCGATAGTGCAATGTCTGTTGAGAAATGGCTTACTGTGGTTATAACAGGTACTCTTCCTGCAACGTGTTCAATACACAATTTTGTTAATATTTCTCTTTCTTCATCTGATAATAAAAATTGCTCTGAATAATTTGCCAAAATACAAATACCATCAACCTTCTGATCAACCATACAGTCAATAACTCTTTTCATTCCGTCTTTATCTACTTCACCATTTGGTTTAAAAGGTGTTGGAGCAACAGGCCAGCAACCCTTGAATGCATTATTAGCCATTAAAATTCCTTTTTATAGTTATGTTAAGATATGATAATTAAATATTTTTATTTTGCCAAGTATCTATAGTAACACCATCTTCTCTTAATTTATTTTTCTGAATTTTACCAGTTTGTGTTTTTGGAAAATCCTCCATAATTCTAATATATTTTGGTATAGCAAATGTTGCTAAATTTTTTTTGGCTTGATTTAATAAATCATTGTAATCAATTGACGTGTTATCATTTTTCATCAAAGCAACCATCACTTCATCTTCCATTCCCTCGCCACCTTTTGCAGGTATAGCATAAGCTGCCGCTTCAGTTATGTTTGGAATTTCTAAAAATGCCTGTTCAACTTCATATGAAGAAATATTTTCACCGCGCCTTCTAATACAATCTTTAATTCTATCTACAAAAGTAAAGTTGCCTGATATATCTTTGATTCCGGCATCGCCAGTATGAAACCAAAAATTTCTCCATGTCTCAATTGTTTTATCTGGCATACCCATATAACCTGACATAAAGCCAAAGGGTTGTTTTGGTCTAACTACAATTTCACCAACTTCTCCGTCCTTTATTGGCGCATCAGTTTCTGGATCTCTTATCTCAACTTCAAAATATTTATGATATAATTTCCCACATTTACCATCTCCTTTTTCATTAATTAGACCATATAATGGAATATTTACTTCTGTCATTCCATATAAAGGCAACACATCCTTAACGCCAAACCTATCTCTAAAAACTCGTTCAGGTTCACTAGGAAGAGGCGCTGAACCAATTAATATTAAATCGTGATCTTTATCCTTTTCTGATGGTGGTTGAGCTGTAATAAAAGCAGCAATTGCCCCTAACATATTTGTATGCGTTACGTTGTATTTTCTAATATCATTTAGCCAATTAGAAGCAGAAAAACGTGATTTAATTATTGCTTTAGATCCAACCATAATACATGCTAAAAGTTGCATAAATAGACCATTAGCATGGAACAAAGGTAAAGAAATATAAAAAATATGATTGTGATCTAATTTATAATTTTCAATTGTACCAACAGCAAATAAAACACAATGTGCATTTGGCATTAAAACTCCTTTGGAGGGACCCGAAGTTCCACTTGTAAACATTGTACATACTTCATCGCTAATCTTACCATGATAGACGTCTGTTTCTAAAATCATTCCAGTTGATTTAAGCTCAGAACAATTAAAGGCTTTAATTTTTATTTTTTTTTCTTGAACTAATTGGGCAACATCTTCGTAACAAACATCACTAACTATTATAACATTTGAATTTGCCAACCTAATTTGATGATGAAGAACACTTCCTTTAAGCGCTGTATTTAAAGCAACAAACATAACTCCAAGAAAACTTGAAGCAACCCAATAAGGTATAAAATCTATTGGATCATCTATCATAATAGTAACAGTATCTCCTTGCTTAATACTTAAATCCTTTAATATTTTTGCTTTTTCAAAAGCTATATTTTTTAAATCATCAAATGACCATTCTCGTCCATCTACAAATTGTATGATTTTCTTTTTTGGATGTTGTTTACATTGATTTAAAATAATCTCTGAAATTATCCAGTGATTACTATTGTCTATATTTTGGTATAAGAAAGGATTAACTTTATTCATTAAGTAGGCACCTTTAATTTAATTTTCTTAGATAAGAAGAAATAAATATATTAAGTTCTTTTGGCCTTTCTGCTTGTAAAAAATGACCGCAATCTAAAATCTTTAAATCGCAATTATCAAGAAGATCAACAAATTTTTGTCCTGATTTCAACGGGGTCATTTGATCAAATTTTGCCAACACAGCTAACGTTGGTATATCAATACTTTCTGCAGCTTCTATTCCTGCATCATATTTATTACATGCTTCCAAGTCTATCTTAAGAATTTTATCATTATTCATATTCATTATATTAAAGCCTTCACCAAAGTGGGCATGACCAGGCATATTGTTAGTAAACATAGCGCCGTCTTTTCCATGCCCCCATGTTACCATCATTTTATAGGCTTTCTTAAAATCTTTTGAAGCTAGATCGATTAAAAATTGATTAACAGGTATAATATTAGAACCTGCTATGAAAATTAAACCCTTTAATAATTTTGGATGATTCTTATTTAATTCTAATCCAGTTAAGCATCCTTGAGAATGACCTAAATAAACAACGTCATTTAAATTTAATTCTTTAAATAAATCAAATATCCACTCAGCACTTTCCTCAATTGAAATACATGGTTTACCCTCAGAAAAGCCATGGCCAGGCAAATCAGGTATAATTACTGAATACCCCTTATTGGCAAAATATCTAGATTGTTGAACAAAACTTAAATGATTTTGGCCTGAACCATGGATGAAACAAAGAGTGGTTTTATTTTTATCTACCTTTTTCCCACCAGTGTTAATGTATGTTTTAAAACCTTTAAAATTAATAAACATTAGATTACATCCCTACTTTATTAATTTTGATACAGCACGAAATCCTTTTTCAAAGTCTTTCTTTATGTCGTCTATATCTTCTAAACCTACAGATAGTCTAATCATATCCTCAGTCAAACCAGATACTTTCATTGCCTCCGCACTAAGATGAGAATGGGTTGTACTACCCGGATGAATTAATAAAGTTTTTGCATCTCCTACATTTGCTAAATGGGACGCTAACTGAACAGATTCTATAAAAGTTTGTCCTGCCTTTCGTCCACCTTTAATACCAAAAACCACTACTGAGCCAGAACCTTTAGGAAGGATTTTTTTTGCAACTAAATGATCAGGATGGGTTTCAAGGTCTGGATGCTTTACCCATTCAACCAATTCATGATCTTGAAGAAAAGATAATAGTTCGTGAGTATTTTCCATATGTTTTTTCATTCTTAAAGGTAAGGTTTCGATGCCTTGCATTAAATAAAAAGCATTTGTGGGAGAAATAGAAGGACCAAAATTATACATACCCTCAGCCCTTATTTTCATTGTCAAAGCGGCGGGACCAAATTCTTCCCAAAAACTTATGCCACCTAAAGCAAAATGATCTCCAGAAATAGTAGGAAACTTTTCTTTATCACCCCAATCAAAGTTACCACCATTAACTACAGCTCCGCCAATAGCTATTCCGTGCCCACCTAGCCACTTAGTAAGAGAGTGAATTATTATGTTGGCTCCATGAGCAAATGGTTGCATTAAAAATGGAGTATTAAATGTCGCGTCTAAAACTAGAGGTACACCCTTGTTTTTACATATTTTTGCAATGGTTGGGACATCCATTATGTCTAAGCCAGGATTACCAATGACCTCACCAAAAACCATTTTTGTATTTGGTTTTATAGCTTTTTCAATGGCATCAGGATCGTTAGGATCAACAAAATCTGTGGTTACTCCAAATCTTGGCATAGTATGTTGAAGTAAATTGATGTTAGCTCCGTACATTTTACTAGAAGCCACAATATGATCACCCTTACTGCATAAAGCTGTTACAACTAAGTGCATAGCCGCCATACCACTTGAACATGCAATGGCGCTAGATCCACCCTCTAATGCAGCTAGTCTCTGCTCTAACGCAGCAACTGTAGGGTTAGATATTCTAGAATATAAATGTCCCCCAATTTCCATATTATATAGAGCTGCGGCCTCTTCTGTATCTTTAAATACATAAGAAGTTGTTTGATAAATGGGTACTGCACGTGATCCCGTCTCTTTGTCAGGAGTATGGCCTGCATGCAGAGAAAGCGTATCAAACTTATAATTTTCACTCATAATAATTCCTTCAATTTATAATCAATTTGGTAAATACGTTAAAATCAAATCAACTGATAATATCATAATACTATTTATTATTTTCTCTAAGTTTTTTTCGAATAATTTTTCCAGTCGTTGTCATGGGCAGCTCTTTTATAAATTCAATGATACGAGGGTATTCATGTGCTGCTAATTTCAACTTTACTAAATTTTTTATACTTTCCTTTAATTTATTGTTTTGACTTAAAACATTAGCTTTATCACTTGGAATTACGAATGCTTTGATTATGTTTCCACGTACCTGGTCAGGAACACCAATAACACCTACCATTTCAACTTCAGGATGTGAAAGAATGCAATCCTCAATCTCACTGGGCCCAACTCTATAACCTGAAGTGTTAATTATATCATCCTCTCGGCCTTTGAAAAAATAGTAACCTTCATCATCCCTATAAGCAAAGTCCCCTGTATAAAGCCAACCATTCACAACTTTTTTCTGTGTTTCTTGATCATTTTCCCAGTATTTAAGAAAAGCAACTGGTGAATTTGATTTGACAATTATTTCACCATCTACGCCAGGTTCTGAAACAAAATTTCCTTTATGGTTCATCAGTCTAACATCATGCCCAGGAACAGGTTTTCCAATAGAACCTTGTTTTGCTGGCATTAATAAACGACTATTAGATATAGTTAAATTACACTCTGTTTGACCATAAAATTCATTAATACCAACCCCAAGAATTTCTTTGCCCCATTCTAATAACTCTTCTCCTAATGCTTCTCCTCCAGACCCAACAGTTCTAAGATTCAAATTATTTAATTTTTGAGATGGCTTAAAAGACTTCATTATTTTTAAAGCAGTAGGAGGTAAGAAAGTATTTTTAATCTTCAGTTGAGATAACAAAGAAAAGGTAAATTCAGGATCAAATTTCTTAGATCTATAACTTACCACAGGAATCCCGAAGTACCATGCTGGAAGTAGAACATCAAATAAACCGCCTATCCACGCCCAGTCAGCAGGTGTCCAAAATAGATCTGTTACTGGTTCAGATGATGATAAAAAATGATGAGGGATCTCTACACCAGGAATATGACCTAGTAAAGCTCTATGTGGTAGCAACGCACCTTTTGGGCCGCCAGTAGTCCCTGAAGTATATATAATAATACCAGGGTCTTTTGCTTGAGTTGTCTTTGTTATATAATTATCTGATGCTTTTTCTAGCAAGTTGTGAAAGCTTAATATATTTGCTTCATCTTTATTTACATCAATACATAGAATTAATTTTAAATATGGGAGTTTGTTGAAAATTTCCTTTATTTTATCAAGTCCCATTTGATCGCAAATGACTACCGAAGCTCTTGAATTCATTAAACGATAGTATAAAGCCTCAACACCAAATAAATTGAACAAAGGAATTGAAATTCTTCCTGTTTTAAAACATGCCATATGAGAAATTGCGGTTTCAGGGCATTGACCTAAAACAATACCAACTCTAGCATTACTATCTAACTGAAAATGGTCAAAAACATTAGCCAGCTTGTTTGAGTATTTTTTTATATCCGCAAAAGACCAATTTTGTATTTTCCCATTATCTAAAACATCTATCAAAGCAGTTCTGTTTTGATACTCTTTTTTATCTATAGTGCTCGTAGCAATATTAAAATGTGATGGAATATTCCATTTAAAGCTTTTATATAAATGATCATAATTATTTGATTTTAACAGCATCTACTTCTCAAAATTATAATTACTTAAGGGTTGTTTATATTAATAAAATTATTTAAATTAATTTAAGACTAATTAAATGTTAAATGAGAACTAAATTGAATCAAGTTAATCCTATAAAGCTAGACGATTGTTTTACAAAAGATAATGACTTAGCTTTAATGAATGGTGTCCAAGCCTTAGTTAGGCTTTTAATTGAGCAAGCAAAATTAGATAAAAAAAATGGTTTAGTTACAAATGGCTATGTTAGCGGATATCCAGGCTCTCCATTAGGAACACTCGACTTAGAACTTGGTCGCGCTAGAAAACATTTAGATCTTCATAACATTGTTTTTCAACCTGCTGTAAATGAAGAGCTAGCTGCTACTGCTGCATGGGGAACTCAAATGTTAGGATTATATGATAAACCTGAAATTGATGGCGTTTTCTCAATGTGGTACGGTAAAGGTCCAGGTTTAGACAGAGCTATGGATGCTCTTCGTCATGCAAATATGGGAGGAGTTTCATCTAAAGGTGGAATGATACTAGCAGTTGCAGAAGATCCAATTGGTAAAAGTTCAACATTAGCTTATCAGTCAGAGCAAAGTTTAATTTCTGCAGGCATCCCTGTTTTTTATCCAGCCAATGTAAATGAAGTTATATCTATGGGGCTTCAAGCTTTTGCCCTCTCACGTCATGCTGGAATATGTGTGGGTTTGAAAATAACTGGAGATACTGCAGATTCAAATGCTGTAATCGATATGGGACTAATTAGACCTAAACTATTAAAACCAGATAATCCAATCAACGTTCACGTCAATAGACACGATCCAGCACTTGAGAGAGAAGAAGCTTTAATAAATAGACGTATTCCAGCTTCTAAGGATTTCATAGCCAAAAACAATATTAATGAAGTAATGTATAATCCTAATGATAAAGAGATTGGTATAATTGCTGTAGGTAAAGCTGCAACAGAAACAATTGATGCTTTTGATACTATTGGGATTAAATCACCTCATAAAAAAGGTGTTGGACTTTTTGCATGTAAAGTTCCATGGCCACTAATAAATCACGAAATAATTGAATTTTGTGGAGGTTATAAAGAAATTATCATTATAGAAGAGAAGGCTGGAATAGTTGAAGAGCAAATAGCACATATTCTTTTTAATGATAAAAAAAGACCTCTGTTATCAGGTAAAAATGATGCAATTTCAAATGAACCATTAATTCCAAAGACTTCAGAATTATCAAGTGATATTATTGCTGACTGTTTGTTAAAAAAATTACCACCTCATTTAACTGAAAGTGTAGTCCCTGACGTAAAGTCAGTATCACTTGGAGACAACTTACCCCCGGTTTCATCAAGAACTCCATGGTATTGTGCTGGATGCCCTCATAACTCTGGAACAAAGACACCTGATGAAGAAATAGTTGGCATTGGCATTGGATGCCATTCAATAGGTTATTTTCTACATCCAGAAAAGCTAACAAATTTCAGTCAAATGGGTGGAGAAGGTGGTCACTGGATTGGCAGAGCACCATTCTCAAATCACAATCATATTTTCCAAAATATTGGTGATGGAACTTATGCACATTCTGGATCTTTAGCTATTAGAGCAGCCGTATCAGCAAATGTTAACGTTACTTTTAAAATTTTGTATAATGATGCTGTTGCTATGACTGGAGGACAACAAGCCATAGGAGGCGCAAGCCCTTGGAATATTTCTAAACAGTTAACAGCAGAGGGTGTTAAAAAAATCTATGTGGTATCAGATGAACCAGAACAGTTTCAAGAAACTCGTCTCTTTGCAGACGGTGTGTCTATGTACCATAGAGATGATCTAATCAAAGTCCAAAAAGAAGTAAGAGAAATCCCAGGTGTTACAGCTATTATCTATGTTCAAACATGCGCCACAGAGCTTAGACGCAGAAGAAAAAGAGGATTAGTTGCTGACCGCGATATTAAAATGTTTATAAATCCTGATGTTTGTGAAGGGTGCGGGGATTGTGCTGAAAAATCCAATTGTGTAGCTGTAAAGCCTCTTGACCACTTCGACGGTACAAAAAAGCAAATTGACCAGAGTGTTTGTAATAAAGATTATTCTTGTAGCAAAGGTTTTTGCCCTAGTTTTATAGGTGTTACATCCAGTAAATCCTTAGAAACAATTAAGAAAACATTTCCATCTTTACCTCTAAATATAAATAATTTGCAAAATCCAAAAGAGAAGATTAGGGACATTAAAAATATAATTATGGCTGGTATTGGAGGAACAGGTGTTTCAACAATAGCCGCTATTATAGTAATGGCTGCACGTATAGATAAGTTATATGCACAATCCATGAACTTTACTGGTCTAGCTCAAAAAAACGGAGCTGTAACAAGCCAAATAAGAATCAGTAAAGAAAAATCGCTTTATACTAAATCAGCACGATTACCAAACGAAACTGCAAATCTACTTTTAGGTTGTGATGCTGTTGTTTCTGTTTCTCCTTCTATAACCAGGACGTTAAACAACAAGAAAACTAAGGCTATTGTCAATGGTAGAGTTGAGCCCCTTGGTGTAGCTGGTGTTCACATAGGTAAAGTAGTCGATGACCAGTTATTGAAAAAACATTTAGAAATACATATTAATAGTGACAATATCAACTTTGTTGATATTTCTAGTTTAGCTGAAGCTTTGGTTGGAGACACTGTATCTGCAAATATAATGATGTTAGGTCTAGCTGCTCAAAATGGTTTTTTGCCCATTGATATTACTTCAATAGAAAAAGCAATAGAATTAAATGGAGTAGCAATAAACCAAAATATTACAGCTTTCAAATGGGGTAGATTATTAGCAGAAAATCCCGAACAAGTTTTTCAAGCAGCTGGGTTATTTGAAAAAAAAGAAAAGAAAGAAAGTGTTCAAAACTATATAAGTAATTTTTCTAAAGTACTGGAATTGTATCAAGACAGAGATTACTCAGAAAAATACAATAATATTGTAAAAAAAGTTCTAGATAAAGAATCTAAACTTTTTAAAAATAAAATCGAATTACCTTTAACAAGGAAAGTCGCATTAACATTATTTAGATTAATGAGATATAAAGATGAGTACGAGGTAGCTAGACTTCACACTTCAGGTGATTTTGCAAAACAATTTTTATCAAACAACAAAGAAGCTAAATTAGAGTATTACCTTGCACCTCCACTTTTTTCAAAAATTGATAAAGATACTGGACATCTTCAAAAAAGACGATTTGGTTCGTGGATGTTTAAAGCTTTTAAGATTTTATCAAATTTTAAGTTCTTGAGAGGTACTAAATTTGACTTATTTGGCTATACAGCAGAGCGAAATAGTGAAAGAGTTCTAGCTCAAAAAATTATGAACACAATTATTGCTATTACTGAAAATCTAGATCAAAATAATCATAAAAGAATATTAGATTTTTTAGAAATTCCTTTATCTATAAAAGGCTATGGTCATGTTAAAGAAAAAAATATGAAGATGGCCGAAACCAAATGGGATACATCATTAGAAAAAATTATTAATAGTACAAATTTAAAAAAATCAGCATAATTTTTATATCAGTTTTGCTTCTTCTCTTAGTTTAAATTTCTGAATTTTACCAGTGCTTGTCTTTGGTAATTCTGTGAATTTAAAATATTTAGGAACCTTGAAACCTGCTAATAAAGATTTACAGTGATCCCTCAGTTCTAATTCATTTATAGTAGATCCTTTGCTTATCTCAACAAAAGCACAAGGTGTTTCTCCCCATTTCTCGTCTTCCTTAGCGACTACAGCCACAGCAATCACATCTGGATGTTTATATAAAGCGTCTTCAACCTCTATAGATGAAATATTCTCACCACCAGATATTATAATGTCTTTAGACCTATCTTTTAATTGAATGTATCCGTCTTCATGCCAAACGCCAAGATCGCCTGTATGAAACCAGCCATTTTCAAAAGCTTCATCAGTTGCTTTCTTATTTTTTAAATACCCTTTCATTGTAATATTACCCTTTATTAAAACTTCTCCTAAGGTAATACCATCCTTGGGGACATCGCTTTTTGTATCTGTATCAATAATTTTCATGTTTTCTTGAACTGAATATACAACTCCTTGCCTTGCTTTCAATTTAGCTTGTTCTGAAGCCTCTAATTGGCTCCATTCTGGATGCCAAGCACAGACTACAGCTGGTCCATAAATTTCAGTTAAGCCATAGACATGTATGACTTCAATTCCACATGAAGCCATTTTACTCAAGACAGCTTCAGGAGGAGGGGCTCCTGCCGTCATCATTTTGATGTCAGTTTTAAGAGATATGTTGTTTTGTAATAAATGATCAGCTACCATTTGCATGACTATAGGCGCTCCGCATAAATGAGTTATTTTGTGTTTTTCAAAAGCCTCAACAATCAAATTTCCTGCAAGCTGCCTTAAACATACATGGGTTCCTGCGCGCTCTGTGATTGTCCAAGGAAAACACCAGCCATTACAATGGAACATTGGCAATGTCCATAAATACTTTGGATGCATTGGAAGATCCCATGTTAGAGTGTTACCTATCGCGTTTAAATAAGCTCCTCTGTGATGGTATACAACTCCTTTTGGATTACCTGTAGTTCCAGATGTATAATTTAATGCTATTGAATTCCATTCGTCACTTGGAAGAGAATGCTCATATTCTTTACCTATAAATTTATTTATTTCAGTTTCGTAATCTAAACATTGTTTTAGATCTGCAAAATCAGATCTTTTATTTCCAGCAACTTTATCTACATATTCAATTAAAATAGGAGGGTTACTTACATCCTCTAGAGCTTTTTGAACAATTTCACTATACTCAGAGTCATAGATGAATAATTTGGCTTCGCCATGATCTAAAATAAATTTTACAGTGTTACTATCAAGCCTTGTATTAATAGCGTTCATAACTCCTAAGGCCATTGGAATTCCAAAATGACATTCCCACATCACCGGAATATTTGGGAGCATCACAGCTATGATATTTCCAGAAATAATTTTTTTATTTATGAGTAAATTAGCTAGAGCGTCACACCTTAAGCCAGCTTCTTGATAAGTTAATGTATAATCTCTATATTCAATCGCAGTATGATTTGGAAATGTCTTTCTTGTCCTTTCTAGAAATGATAAAGGGCTCAAAGAAGCAAAGTTTGCTTGATTTTTACTTAGACCATCTTCAAAAATTGACATATTTGATTTCCTCCTTATTTTATTAATAATAGTTAGGTTATATTTTATCAACTATGAAAATTAATTTGGAGTTTTAATGCCTTATTCATCGCCATTAGAAGATACAAAGTTTGTACTAGAAAACCTTTTACAACCACATAATGATTTAGACGATACTACAATTGATGCTGTTCTTAGCGAAGCAGGAAAATTAGCTGACAATTATTTAGCACCTCTTAACCATTTTGGAGATAAAAATAATCCTGTTTTAAGACAAGATCATGAAGTTGAAACACCAAACGGATTTAGCCATGCTTTTAAGGAGATAGCTAAGGGAGGCTGGATTGGAGTTGCAAGTGACACTGATTACAGCGGAATGGGTTTGCCCTTAAGAATGAGCGCTGCAATTAATGAATATTGGCAAGGTGCAAATTTATCATTTTCTCTATGCAGTTTGTTAACCCAAGGGTTAATTGACGCCTTTACTTTAGTTGGAACTGAAGAAGAGAAAAAAACATATTTACCTAAATTCAACTCTGGTGAGTGGACCGGCACAATGAATTTAACTGAACCACAGTCTGGAACGGATTTAGCTACAATTAAAACTAAAGCAGAACATGATGGAAACAATTGGAGAATCAAAGGCCAAAAAATATATATCACATATGGTGAGCACGATATGTCAGAAAACATCATTCATCTAGTCTTAGCTCGAACTGAAGGAGCCCCAGAAGGAATAAAGGGCATATCCACATTTATAATACCTAAATTTTTAAAGGATGAAGAGGGTCAATATACAAAAAGGAATGACTTAAAGTGTATTTCTATAGAGCATAAAATGGGTATTAAGGCGAGCCCTACTGCTGTTATGGCATATGGCGAGGAAGAAGGTGCTATAGGATATATGCTAGGAGAAGAAGGTAGAGGAATAGAATATATGTTCATTATGATGAACAGGGCAAGGTTTGATGTTGGCCTTCAAGGCATGGCAATTTCTGAAGCGGCAAGACAAAAAGCACATGAATATGCTAATATTAGAGTTCAAGGCACGCCTATTAATAGGGAAAAAGGAACTCCTATAATAGGTCATGGAGATGTTAGAAGATTACTTTTATCAATGCGAAGCCTCACTGAAGCAATGAGAGCTTTAATTCTAGTTTCCGCTGAAATTATGGAAAAAGCGCATAGTGGGGATGAGAAGTCTAAAATAAGAGAGGGCTTTCTAATTCCAATTATTAAAGGTTGGTCAACAGAATTAGCTCAAGAAATAACTAGTAATGGCGTTCAAATTCACGGTGGCATGGGTTTTATAGAAGAAACAGGCGCTGCTCAATATATGCGAGATGCTAGAATTTTACCTATTTATGAAGGAACAAACGCAATCCAAGCTAACGATTTTATGTTTAGGAAAACCGTTAAAGATAATGGCTTAACAGCTAAAAGTCTTCTAGACGAGATGATTAAGGATTGCCAAGATAACACTCAAATGAGCAATATGATAAATATAGCAATTGAAACTCTAGACTATGTTTTAAATAATAGAGATGATTATGAAAAATTATCATGTATTAGTTTTGATTACATGATGGGGTTTGGATATTTAATCGGTGGCTGGCTTATGCATAAGGCAAAAATAAAAGCTCGCTTGAAATTATCTAATAAAAATCAAAATGAAATTTTTTTAAAGAGTAAAATTATTTCTAGTGACTTTTATAACCTTCATATTCTCCCAAGAATACAATCTCATTTTCAAATTGTTTTGAATGGTGCAGAAGTGATTCAATCCACTAATGATTCTTATATTTAACATGTAAAATATTTTTTCAGATGTTTTGTAAAAAAAAACAATATAAGTGACTGAAAACATTCAATTTAAAAAAAAATTTTTTTTAATCAACTTTATGTTGCTTTTAACTATTTTTTGGATAGCCTATAAATAATGTAGTGGGGGCTACTTGATTTTAAGTTTGATCTCATGATTTATTTTTTTGCTTTTAGTTGCTTTGCTAAAGTAAAAATAAAAAGACAATATTAGATGAGTTTAAACTTAAAGGGAAAAATGACTAATTATCCAGATATAAAAATTCATAATACACTTCCTAAAATTCTAAGACATAGATCTATCTCAATGCCAGATACAGTCGCTCTTCGAGATAAAGATCTTGGGATATGGAATGAAATCACGTGGAAAGAATATAACAATAATGTTTCATATCTAGCACTTGCTTTGTCGAAAAGAGGTTTCAAAACAGGTGATGTAATTGGTCTCATTGGAGATAATAAACCATCATGGCTATATTTTGAACTGGCCGCACAAGCAGCTGGAGGCATGAGTCTTGGAATATACAGAGATACTCTTGATGAAGAAGTAGGATACTTAATAAACGCTGCAAAAGTAAGTTTTGTTTACGCTGAAGATCAGGAGCAAGTTGATAAAATTTTGGCTATAAAAAGACCAAAAAACGATCAAATAACCATGTTTTATGAAGATAGCCGTGGTTTAAAAGAATTAAATGACCCACACATCGTCGATATGCTTGAACTAATGAATGAAGGACAAGCTATAGCAAAAAAATCGCCTAACAAATACAATCAGATGATTGATAAGGTATCTGCCGAACAAGAAGCAATATTATGTACTACATCTGGCACCACTTCTAATCCAAAGTTAGCAATGTTACCAGGTGGAAAGTTTGTTGAACACGTTCTTAGATACTTAAATGTTGATCCAAAGACTGATACTGATGAATACGTATCTGTACTTCCATTTCCATGGATAATGGAACAAATTTATGGAGTTGGTTTCAACATTATTGGAGGCATGAAAGTAAATTTTCCAGAAAGACCTGAAACAGCCATGGAAGACTTGCGTGAAGTTGGTCCAACTTTCATGCTTGGCGCACCAAGATTATGGGAGCAAATAGCTGCAGACATGCGTTCTAGAATTTTGGATGCACCCAAGATAACACAGTGGCTTTTCAATGTAATGGTTGATCGAGGATTAAAAGCGGTTGACCAAGGTAAAAGAGATTTTCTTGCCGACAAACTTCTTTTCTCAGCTTTAAAAGATAGATTAGGTTTTAGTAAAGTTACATCAGCAGCAACTGGTGGATCAGCTATTGGCCCTGAAACCTTTAAATTTTTCTTAGCAATGGGAATTCCTTTAAGACAGCTCTATGGACAAACAGAATTAATGGGAGCTTATACTCTACAAGATATTCCACAGGGAACTATGGATTGTGAAACAGTTGGGGTTCCGTTTCCTGATTGCGAAGTTAAAATCATAGACCCTGATCCTAATGGGCTTGGCGAGATTATTACGAAGCATCCTAGCATGTTTTCTGGATATTTTAATAATCAAAAAGCTTATAAAGACACCATTAAAAAAGGTTGGATGCAAACTGGTGACGCAGGTTTTTTTGATGAAAAAGGACGATTAAACGTTCTAGATAGAGTCAATGATATTGCCGTAAAATCAGATGGTGTAAAATTTTCACCACAAAACATAGAAAACAAACTTAAATTTTCTCCTTATGTTGGTGAAGCTGTGGTGATTGGATCTGAAAAACCGTATTTAACTGCAATTATATGCATAAGATTTTCAATTGTTTCAAAATTAGCAGAAAAATGGCAACTGGCATTTACTTCTTATACTGGATTAGCTGCTGATAAAAAAATATATTCACTTATAGAAGAAGAAATTTCCAAGGTAAATTCACAACTACCTGATAATACAAAAATCGCAAAATTTTTATTATTGTTTAAAGAATTTGAGGCTGACGACGGTGAATTAACAAGAACTAGAAAAGTAAGAAGAAGCGTAATAAATAGCAGGTATAAAGACATTATTAATGATTTGTATTTAGATAAAGATAAAGCCTCGATTAATACAGAGTTCACCCTTGAAGACGGGAGAAAAAGTAAAATAAGTGCTGTTATGGAAATTAGACATTTAATCAAAACAAAAGACATAAAAATCAAAAAATCTCCTTCTAAAGTTAAAAAACCTAGTAGAGGCAAAAAATAAATGAGTTTAAAAGATTTAGAAAATATACCTTATGGTAAAAAAGCAATTGAACTCAAAAATATATTTTTAGCTTTTGGAGGAGTTAAAGCTCTTACAGATGTTTCCTTTGATGTGAGAAAAGGAGAAGTTTTTGCAATTATAGGTCCTAATGGAGCAGGAAAATCTTCAATGTTGAATGTTATTAATGGTTTTTACAAACCAACTAGTGGCACTATAAACTTTGCTGGTACTGACAGAAGTGAGATGGAACCAGAATTTGCAGCCAAAAGTGGTATTGCAAGAACTTTTCAAAACATTGCTCTTTTTAAGGGAATGAGCACATTAGACAATTTAATGACCGGACGGTTGTTAAAGCAAAAACAAAACTTTTTAATGCAAGCTCTTTACTATGGTCCTGCTGAAAAAGAGGAAGAAGAACATAGGGAAAAAGTCGAACGAGTAATAGATTTCTTAGATTTACAGTCAATAAGACGTACTCCTGTTGGATCACTACCGTATGGCTTACAAAAAAGAGTGGAGTTGGGACGTGCTTTGGCAATGGAACCTGAAATACTTTTACTTGATGAGCCCATGGCTGGAATGAATGTCGAAGAAAAACAAGATATGAGTAGATTTGTGTTAACAGTCAATAATGAATTAAAAACAACTATAGTTTTAATTGAACATGATATGGGCGTTGTAATGGATATCTCTGATAGAATAGTAGTTTTAGATTATGGTAAAAAAATAGGTTCTGGTTTACCTAACGAAATCAGAAACAACAAAGCTGTTATTGATGCTTATTTAGGAGTGTCTGATGATTAATAAGGAATGTATTTTATGAGCGTAGATTTATTAAACTTTATTGAAACTGTCCTAAACGGACTAATGTCTGGGGTAATGTATTCGCTAGTAGCTTTAGGTTTTGTTTTAATTTTTAAAGCTTCTGGTGTTTTTAACTTTGCTCAGGGTGTGTTCGCCCTTTTTGCAGCGCTTACTCTTGTTGGTTATCAAACAGGCCAAGTTCCCTTTGCTCATTTAATAAATGAACTTTTTGGAACTAATTATCATAACTGGTATGCATCAATGCCAAACTTTTTAGCTATTATATTAACTATGATCACCATGATTGCTCTTGCGTGGATTATAGAACGGCTAGTGCTGAAGCATCTTGTGAACCAGGACCCCATAATATTATTTATGGCTACAATTGGCTTAGCTTTCGTGCTTGAAGGAGTTGGAGATCTAATGTGGGGATCTGATGTGAAAGTTTTAGATGTTGGAATTCCAAGTGGTGGATCTATTTGGCTAGAAGAAGCAACCATAGGTCTTGCAGCTGAAGGAAGTGACTATTACGGAATGTATATTGATGTCCTTAATGTTTGGGCAACTGTTATTGCTGTGATATTAGTTATTACTCTTGCTCTTTTTTCTCAATATACAAAAACAGGAAGAGCTCTTAGAGCCGTTGCAGATGATCATCAAGCAGCTTTGTCAGTTGGTATTTCATTAAGAACAATTTGGATATTAGTTTGGGCAATTTCTGGTTTTATTGCCATGGTCGCCGGTATTATGTGGGGCACTGAATCAGGTGTTCAATTTTCACTATCTCTTATTGCTTTAAAAGCTTTGCCAGTTCTTATACTAGGTGGCTTTACCTCCATTCCTGGTGCTATAATTGGAGGGCTGTTAATTGGAGTTGGTGAAAAACTAGCTGAAATTTATATTGGTGGCTACTTTGAAACAGGCGCCCTAGAAAATTGGTTTGCCTATGTCATGGCATTAGTATTTTTATTATTTCGTCCACAAGGATTGTTTGGCGATAAAATTATCGAGAGGGTTTAACTTAAATGCTTTATAAAGAAACTGGTCAGTATAAATCTTCATATAAGTCAGACCATGCTATATTTCCTCTTCTACAGGACAAAGTTGCCTTTAGCATATTGATGTTTGTTGCTTTTTTAATAGTGCCTTTTGTTATTGATAGTTATTGGGAAAAGGCCATCTTAGTCCCTTTCTTAATTTTTTCATTAGCAGCAATAGGTCTTAATATTTTAACTGGATATTGTGGTCAGGTTTCCCTTGGAACTGGAGGTTTCATGGCTGTTGGTGCATTTTCAACCTATAAAATCATGACTTATTTTCCTGATTTAAATATTATGATTATTGTCTTAATTTCTGGTTTAATTACAGCAGCCGTTGGTATTCTTTTTGGACTGCCCTCCTTAAGAATAAAGGGATTTTATCTTGCAGTTGCAACACTTGCATCTCAATTTTTTCTTGTTTGGCTTTTTAATAAAGTTCCGTGGTTTTACAACTACTCTGACACTGGACAAATCACTGTATCAGAAAGATTGATGTTTGGTATACCGGTTACAGGTGCGACAGCGCCTCCATACGCGACATATTTATTTTGTTTAGTTTTGGTTGTTTTATTAGGCTTTGCGGCAAAAAACTTGATAAGAAGTAAAACAGGACGGTCATGGATGGCTATTAGAGATATGGATATTGCCGCAGAAATTATTGGAGTGCCTCCACTTAAAACTAAGTTATCAGCCTTCGCAATAAGTTCTTTTTATATAGGTGTAGCAGGGGCATTATATTTTGCCGTTTTCCTTGGGGCAATTGAAGTTACAGAGTCATTTGATATTATGACAATTTCATTCCCTGTATTGTTTATGATAATTATAGGAGGACTTGGCTCTATGTTGGGCTCATTCCTAGGTGCGGGCTTTATTGTTACTCTTCCAATTGGTCTTAAATTTATAATGGTCGACCTGGTTGGTCTATCAGCAGTTACAGCCAAGCATTTTGAAATAACAATCTGGGGATTGTTAATGATTATTTTTCTAATTGTAGAGCCTCATGGCCTTGCAAGACTTTGGTCCATCGCAAAGGAAAAGTTAAGACGATGGCCTTTCCCCTACTAAATGGTATTTAGTAGATTATGTTAATATTTCTCTAAGGGAGGATCTAATGAGAATAAAACAACTTTTAATTGGAATAACAGCTTCTGTTATTGCCATTTCTAGTTATGTAGAAATTGCAGTGGCAGACCTAAAATTTCCAATGTTAGTTTACCGAACAGGAGCTTATGCACCTAATGGTATTCCAAACGCTGACGGTTTTGTAGATTATTACAAAATGATAAACGCCAGAGATGGTGGAATTGGTGGTGAAAAAATATTTCACCCTGAGTGTGAAACTGGTTATAAAACTCAAGTTGGCGTAGAGTGTTATGAAAAAAACAAAAAAGACGCTATGGTTTTCCAACCGATGTCTACTGGTATTACTTACCAATTAATCCCAAAAGCAACAGCTGACGGTGTTACTGTTTATTCAACAGGATATGGAAGAACTTCTGCAGCTAATGGTAAAGTTTTCAAATGGATATTTAACGCTCCAGTTACATATTGGGATGGGGCTTCTATTGCTGTAAGACATATACTTAAACAGAACCTTGGTAATATTAAAGGTAAAAAAATTGCACTTGTATACCATAATTCTGCATATGGTAAAGAGCCAATTAGAACCCTACAAACACTAAGTAAAAAACATGGTTTTAAATTAATGTTATTACCTGTTGACCATCCAGGACAAGAGCAAAAAGCTACGTGGTTAAAGATACGTAAAGCTCGTCCTGACAACGTTCTTATGTGGGGTTGGGGAGTTATGAATCAAGTTGCAGTTAAGTCTGCTGCATCTATCAAGTTTCCAATGGATAAGTTTATTGGTATTTGGTGGTCAGGTTCAGAAAATGATGTTTTACCAGCTGGGCAAGGAGCGCACGGTTATAAGTCTTTAACTTTCAACGCCCCAGGCGACAATTACCAAGTTCATAAAGATATTAAAAAATATGTTCATGATAAAGGTGAAGCTTCTGGAGACGGATCACATTTTGGAACAGTCTTGTATAACAGAGGATTATTCCAAGCAATGGTTCAGGTAGAGGCTGCTGTAGTTGCACAAAGAATACATGGTACTTCTAAAATTACACCAGCTATGTATAGAGATGGTATGGAAGCTGTAGACCTAAGCGCTGAGAGAATGGAGGAATTAGGTTTTAAAGACTTTGCTCCTGCATTTAAAAATACTTGTGAAAACCATGGTGGTAGTGGACTTGCTGCAGTTCAGCAGTGGGACGCTAAAGCTAAAAAATGGAATATGATTACTGAGTATATGTACGGTGACTCTGATGTAGTTCAAAAGTTAATTGCAGAAGATTCTTCAAAATATGCTGCTGAGCAAAAAATTGCTGAGCGTTGTAACTAAAAACAATTGAGAGCCTAATTCGTTAGGCTCTCTTTTTCTCTATAGGAATAAAAAAATGGATGACATTAAAGTAACAAAAAATAAAAAATCTAATACGATTGAAGACGTTTTAGTTGTTAATAATATAGAAGTTGTTTACAGCCATGTTATTCTGGTTTTGAAAGGTGTAAGTTTAAAAGTTAAAAAGGGAGGTATAACAGCTTTACTTGGCGGTAATGGAGCTGGGAAAAGTACCACTTTGAAGTCAATCTCTAATTTGCTGGCTTCTGAAAGGGGCGAAGTGACAAAGGGATCTGTAACATTTAACAATGAATACATACATGACCTTGATCCAGCACAATTAGTTAAAAAGGGTGTCATTCAAGTTATGGAAGGCAGGCATTGTTTTGAGCATTTAACAGTCGAAGAAAATTTACTTACTGGTGCTTACACTAGAAATAGTTCTAAAGAAGTAAAGGATGATTTGGAAAGAGTTTATAACTATTTCCCAAGGCTCCGTGAAAGAAGAACCTCATTGGCAGGTTATACTTCTGGAGGAGAACAACAAATGATAGCAATTGGTAGGGCATTAATGGCTCATCCTACAATGATATTACTAGACGAGCCATCTATGGGACTAGCCCCACAATTAGTTAAACAAATATTTGAAATAGTGGCTGAAATAAATAAAAAAGAGGGTGTTACAATTTTGCTTGCTGAGCAGAACACTAATGTAGCTCTTCAATATGCAGAATATGCATATATACTTGAAAATGGACGTGTCGTTATGGAAGGATCCGCAGAATCTATGAGAGACAACGAAGATGTTAAAGAGTTTTATCTTGGTATCTCAGGTGAAGGACGACAATCTTTTAAAGATGTTAAACAATACAGACGAAGAAAAAGATGGTTATAAAATTAAATGAAAAAAAATGATTTTTTTGATGGTTTAGAAATTAGAACCAACGACGAAAGAAGTTCAGATCATTTAAACAAAGTTAACCAATTAATTGAACAAGCTCTAAACAATAAAAATCAGTCTTTAAGGTTAAATGGTAAACTCAATGATTTAAATGATTTATCATCTATTCCACTATTGAGAAAATCTGAATTAACAAACAAACAAAGTAAAAATCTACCTTTTGCTAATTTAAATGTGAGTGAAATCAAAAATTTTGCTCATATTTATAGATCTCCCGGTCCTATATATGACCTTGATGGTCATTCCCAAAACTGGTGGCGATTTGCTAGAGCTTTACATGCAGCTGATTTTGGATATGGTGACATTGTTCAAAATTGTTTTTCTTATCATTTTACACCTGCAGGTGCAATGTTTGAAGAAGCAGCTAAAATTTTAAAATGTACAGTCTTCCCCGCCGGAGGAGATAATACAGACCTTCAACTGGAAGTGATGCACACTATTGGAACTACTGCCTACGTAGGCGTCCCAGATTTTTTAAAAATAATCCTAGAAAAAGCTGACGAAATGAAGATAACACTTCCTAAATTAAAAAAAGCGATGGTAACTGGTGGACCTCTTTTTCCAGCAGTTGCTAATAATTTTAAAGAACGTAACATTATAACTCGCCAATGTTATGGCACAGCTGATCTAGGTTTAGTAGCATATGAAGCCGCTGAAGGTGACGGCATGATTGTTGATGAGAGTGTTATCCTAGAGATAGTTAAACCTGGCACCGGGAACACTCTTAAAGATGGTGAAGTTGGTGAAGTTGTAGTTACAGTACTTAATAATTTTGAGTTACCTATTATACGATTTGCTACAGGTGATCTATCAGCAATTTTAGAAGGCGAAAGTTCAACTGGAAGAACTAATAAAAGAATTAAAGGGTGGATGGGAAGAGCTGATCAGACCACAAAAGTAAAAGGTATGTTTGTACAACCATCTCAAATAAATCAAATCTTAGAAAACCTAAAAATTAAAAATAATGCACGCATGATAGTAAGTAGGAAAAATGATAGAGATGAATTACTTCTTAAAGTTGAATCTAATATTGCTAATTCATCAGACATAGGGGCTATACAACAAAAAATTTCTGATGAAATAAAAACTGTTATAAATTTAAAAGGAACATCTGAAATAGTTCCCGTTAACAGTTTACCTAATGATGGAAAAGTGATAGATGATATTCGAGATTTTGGAGGATAAAAATGATACTTAAAAATGTTAAAGCTGTAATTACAGGAGCTGGCAGTGGTCTTGGAGAAGGTACTGCACGATACCTTAAAGAAAAAGGAGCGGAGCTTTTATTAATAGATTTAAATGCAGATGGCTTGAAAAGCGTTGCAGACGATATAGGTGCTCAATATTGTGTTGGTGATGTTTCTAACGAAGAAGAAATGAAAAATGCCATAACTGATTTTAATGGTCTTAACTGTTTAGTTAATTGTGCAGGAATTGCCGTTGGAGCCAAAGTCGTATCAAGTAGAGGAATGCATGATTTAAACTTGTTTGAAAAAGTACTTAAAGTAAATTTAATTGGAAGCTTTAACATGCTCAGATTATGTGCTGATAAGATGCAATCTAATGAGCCTGATCACGAAGGTGAAAAAGGTGTTGTAATTAACACAGCTTCAGTAGCAGCTTATGATGGACAAATTGGACAGGCTGCTTATTCTGCCTCAAAGGGTGGTATTGTGGGCATGACATTACCAATAGCACGTGAATTAGCTTCAAATGGAATAAGAGTTAATACTATAGCACCGGGTTTATTTGCAACTGCTATGCTATCAGGCATGAGTGAAGAAGTTCAACAAAGTTTAATAGCTACAACTGTATTTCCTAAACGCCTAGGAACTCCGTTAGAATACGCTATGTTAGTTGAGAGTGTTCTAACTAATGTTTTATTAAACGGTGAAACAATTAGACTTGATGGATCCGTCAGATTAGCACCAAGATAAGTATTTTTTTGAAGATCTAAAAAATGAAAATAAAACCAAAGTACTTTGACGATTTCCGTGTTGGTGAATCTTTTGAAACTGAACCTAATTTTGTTTCAAAAGATGAAATCATTAACTTTGCATCAAAGTACGATCCACAAGCCTTTCACCTTGATGAAGAGGCAGCTAAAAATGGTCCTTTTGGACAACTAACTTCAAGTGGATTTATGACACTAGGAAAATCATTCACTCAAATATTTAACACTGATGTTTTCAATGGCTCTAGTATGGGAGCTTGGGGATTAGATGAATTAAGATGGACTAAACCCGTATATCCTGGTGATACCCTTAAAACTAAAGTTGAAGTGTTAGAAAAAAAATTATCTTCAAAAAACCCAATCAAAGGGACCGTAAGGTTAAAACAAACTGTTTCAAACCAAAACGGTGACATAGTTATGACTTGGATATCAAACTCAATGATTAAAGTTAAAACTAATTAATAAAAATTATACAAATGCTTTAATCGCAGCTATTAGAGCTACACCATAGATAAACATCATAATAAGCAAAGTATTCAAAGAAAATCCCTTCATGAAAGAAGCTTTAGCTAATTGGCTAGCATGAAAGATTAAATCTGGCCAAGTATATGATACAAAATCTCCTTGAGTAAAAATAACTTTAATTTTTCCCTTTTCATCTACCACTGGAAGTCTTCGAAACCTGTCATTCGACATAATTCTTAACCAATCTAACACGTCGTCATTTTCATTTGCTACTCTAGGATTTGGTGTCATTATATCTTCCAATTTTGTAGTTTTAGGAGACATATTATTTTTAACTAATTTTTTTACAATGTCTCTTTCAGTTACAATACCTATTACCTTATCTTTATCATCAACTATAACTACTGATCCATAATTTTTTTCTGACATTATTTCAATAGCTTGAAAAACTTTGTCTTTCTTTAAAAAAGTAATTGGGACAGGTTTTGTTTTAAACTCTGGTCGGTCAATTAACCTAGTACCTTTACGTATATCCAATGGTTTACCTCGAAGTGTTTGTTAATTTGATTATGATTGTCATTATCATAAATTTAACTTTATAGAAACTTAATTTAATCTTTTATCCAACCAGAATAACCTTCATCCATACTTAAGACTTTCTCAAATCCATGTTGTACAAAAAAATTGGCCGCTGATTTACTCGAATTACCATGATAACAATATATCAATATGGCTTCACTTTTATTTTTTTTATTAATAAAACTATCTATATCTAAATTTTCAACATGAATTGCATTATCTATATGACCCTGTGAGAAAGAATTATAATCTCTGATGTCAATAATAGTTAAATTATTTTCATCAACGATTTTTTTTGCTTCGTCTACAGATATACATTGAAAAGACATATTAATTTTATAGTGCTTCGATAATAACAGCTATGCCTTGACCACCACCAATACACATTGTGGCAAGACCATATTTTCCTTTACGCTGTCTTAATTCATAAATAAGCTTTGTCATAATTATTGCGCCTGTTGCTCCAACAGGATGTCCAAGTGCAATCGCCCCACCATTAACGTTAACTTTTTCTGGCTCAAGACCTAATTGTTTATTTACAGCACAAGCTTGTGCAGCAAAAGCCTCATTTGATTCAATTAAATCTAGGTCTGAAACATCCAAACCAGCTTTTTTTAAAGCCATTTTAGTAGCTGGAACAGGTCCCATTCCCATTTCATCTGGGTCTACTCCACCAAAACCATAAGAAACAATTCTAGCTAATGGCTTCCCTTTTTTAGCTTTTTCTTCATTGGCAAGAATTAAAGCAGATGCACCATCATTTATTCCTGAAGCATTACCAGCGGTAACAACACCGTCTTTTTTAAAAGCTGTTCTTAGTCCAGATAAGCTTTCCATAGTAGTGTTTGGTTTGAGATGTTCATCTATCTGAAAAATATTAATACCTTTTCTTGTTTTAATTTCAATTGGAAGAATTTGGTCTTTGAAAACGCCATTTTCGATAGCTTTACTGGCCCTCTGCTGGCTAGTTAATGCAAACTGATCTTGCATATCTCTACTGATTTGATATCTACTAGATATATTTTCAGCAGTAATACCCATATGCCCGTGACCAAATGGATCATGAAGAGCACCTAACATCATATCATGGACTTTTCCGTCACCCATTCTTGCTCCCCATCGAAATCCATCAATAATATGTGCTCCATTTGACATAACCTCAACACCACCAGCCATTGTAATAGAAGCATCTTCGAGAGCTATAAGTTGAATGGCACTTATTATTGCTTGAAGACCAGAACCACACAGTCGATTTACAGTTAATGCTGCAGAATCCTTGCTTAACCCAGATTGAAGAGCAATGACCCTACTTACATACATATCTCTTGGTTCGGTATGAATTACATTTCCAAAAACAGCATGATCAATTTCTTTTGGATCGTATCCAGATCGTGAAATAGCTTCTTTGGCAACTAAAGTTCCTAAATCAACCGGGCAAAAACCCTTTAATGTTCCACCAAACCCTCCGATTGCAGATCTATTTGCAGACATTATGTAAACGTTTTTCATATAAAACTTCCCTTCTAATATATCTATATTTTAATTTTCTAGAACTAAATCTACATCGTCTAAACTTTTAAAAAACTCATCCACTCTACTTTCATCTACATCATTTATACTTGATGGTGACCAATTAGGTTTCCTATCTTTATCAACTAGCATAGCTCTTACGCCTTCAAAAAAGTCACCTATTTTCAGACACTTTTGTACCATTCTATATTCCATAATTAATTCATCCTTTAAGCTCATTTGACTTGCTACTCGAATTTGTTTTAAAGAAATTTTTAAAGATGTTGGTGATTTATGTTTCAACTCTTCAAATTGAGTATTGAAGAATTCATTATTTAATTTTGATAACGTTTCACACCTTTCAAAAATATCTTCAATTTTATCAAACGAGAACGCATCTTTAATGATTTCTTCATGTGCTAATAAAACACTATCTTCAGTTTTTGGATTTGAGGATAAACTATTTATAACTGAAGTAACCTTATCGTTAGTATCTGGCGAAGATGTGATTAATAAGTTTTTTAATTTCTCTATTTCTGTAGAAGCGACATAGTTAGTTGCAAGATTTAGTGAAATCAAATCGTACGCTTTTAACTTTGCGCCAACAAGAGATAACCAGGCACCTATTCCTTTATCTAATTGTCCTAGTAACCAACCTCCTCCAACATCAGGAAAAAGTCCAATAGCAGTTTCAGGCATTGCAAACATTGTCTTTTCTGATGCAACCACATGGCTTCCATGCATTGAAATACCAACACCTCCACCCATAGTGAAGCCGTTGATTAACGCAATAAAAGGTTTTTTAAAATTACTTATTTTATAATTCAAAGTATATTCATCATAAAAAAATGATTTTGATAATTGAGTAGGTGGACCACCATCAGCAAGAACTTCTTTTCTTAATTTAACAACATCTCCACCTGCGCAAAAAGATCTGTCTCCAGCACCTTCTATTATAACACAATTAATTTCTTCCTTTACTTCCCATAAATTAAGATATTGATTTAATTTTTGAACCATTGGATAAGTTAGAGCGTTTAATCTATCAGGCCTGTTAAGCGTTATAACACCTACACCATTGTTTTCATTAAATATTACTTCTTCTAACATTCTCACATTGTCCTTTTTATCTTAATTATTTTTTAAATGTCGTGAAATTATTACTCTCATAATTTCGTTAGTTCCCTCTAAAATTTGATGTACCCTCAAATCTCTAACAAGTCTTTCTAAGGGAAAGTCTTTTAAGTACCCATAACCACCATGAATTTGTAGGGCCGTATTACATATTTCCGAACATATATCAGTAGTAAATCTTTTGGCCATTGCACAAAGTTTTGTAGCTTGAGGATTTTTATTATCTAAACTTGAAGCCGCTCTGAACACCATCAACCTAGATGCTTCTAATTCTGTAGCCATATCAGCTAATTTAAACTGGGTAACTTGAAATTGATCAATTGATTTACCAAACTGTTTTCTTTCTGCTGAATACATAATAGATGCTTCTAACGCTGCTCTTGCTCCCCCTAATGAACAAGCAGCTATATTTATTCTTCCACCATCAAGACCTTTCATAGCAATTTTGAAACCATCACCCTCATTTCCAACTATATTATCAATTGGTATTTCACAATTATCAAAGTTAACCGTCGAAGTATGTTGACTATTCCAACCCATCTTCTTTTCCTGTTTACCAAAAGATAATCCTTTAGTTCCCTTCTCAACTAATAAACAAGAAACTCCATTTGCACCCTCACCTCCTGTTCTACACATCACGGCAAAAACGTCGCTAGTTGGTCCTCCCGAAATAAAGCTTTTAGATCCATTTAACAAGTAATGGCTATTTCCTTTTTTTAATGCTGTAGTTTTTAACGAAGCTGCATCAGACCCCGAACCAGCCTCCGTTAAACAATAACTGGACATTATATCCATTGTAGATAATTTTTTAATAAATTTTTCTTTTAAAGTTTCTGATCCATGAGAATCAATCATCCATGTTACCATATTGTGTATAGTCAAATAAGCAGCAGTAGAAACACACCCTCGTGATAACTCTTCAAACACAATTGCTGCGTCTAGTCGACTAAGCCCCGAACCACCATGCTTTTCATTAACGTATATTGCCGCCAATCCAAGTTCAGCAGCTTTTTTTAGAGCCTCAACAGGAAAGATCTCTTCCTGATCCCATTCAGATGCATAAGGTTTGAATTCAGTTTCAGAAAAATTTTTAGCCATCTCTTTAATTGCTAACTGGTCTTCATTATATTCAAAATTCATCTAATGCCTCATTCAAATTATACATTTAATAGATATTAAATTTAATTAGAATTCAATATCATTTCTGATGCTTTTTCTGCAATCATTAATGTTGGCGCGTTTGTGTTACCTGAAGTGATAGACGGCATAATAGATGCATCAGCAATTCTTAAACCTTCAACGCCTCTAACTTTTAACTTTTCATCTGTTACAGAAGAATCACTTGGTCCCATAGCACATGTCCCCACGGGATGAAAAATAGTTGTACCAATATCTCCTGCAACTTTTTTCAGTTCTTCTTCTGATTGAAACTGTATTCCAGGCGCGTGCTCTTTAGGATTATACTTTTTCATGGCTGGCTGAGTGATTATCTTCCTTGCAAGCCTTATTGATTGAGCAGCAACAATTCTGTCTTTTTCTTCAGATAAATATCTTGGGTCAATATCTGGAGGTGATTTCGCATCTTTAGAATTTATATGAACGCTTCCCCTACTCTGAGGATTTAAATTACAAACGCTCGCTGTTAATCCTGGAAAATCATGAAGTGGATCTCCAAACTTATCTAAGGATAGTGGTTGAACGTGAAATTGTAGATTTGGGGTTTCATAAGATTCATCCGACATTGCAAACACACCTAATTGACTTGGTGCCATCGACATAGGTCCAGTTCTGTTTAAAACATATTCCAAACCAATACCAATTTTCCCCCAAAGTGAGTTAGCTTTTTGGTTTAAAGTCACAGCATTCTCTAGTTTGTAGATAACTCTCAACTGGAGATGATCCTGTAAGTTTTCCCCTACATTCGCGCTGTTTATCTTGGTTTGAATTCCTAAATCAGATAAAACTTTATTATTTCCTATTCCTGACAATTCTAAAATTTTAGGAGAGCCTATTGAACCAGCAGATAACACGACTTCTTTATTTACAAAAATTTTTTCTAATTGCCCATTTCTTGTAACGTCAACGCCTATTACTTTATTATTTTCTAAAATTAAATTATTAACCTCACATTTTTTTATAATATGTAAGTTTTTTCTGTTCTTAATTGGTTTAATAAATGCTTTAACTGTATTCCAACGAAAACCAGACTTTTGGTTTACTTTGAAGTATGAAACTCCATAATTATTACCATCATTAAAATCGTCTATTTGTGGAATACCTGACTCCACAGCAGCTTCTTGGAAACTATCTAAAATATCCCAAGATAACCTTTGCTTATTTACTTTCCATTCTCCACCTGTTCCATGAAATTGATTTTTTCCACTAAAGTTATCTTCCATATCTTTAAAGTAGGGTAGAACATCGTCCCAACTCCAACCCTCATTTCCCATTTGTCGCCATTGGTCGTAGTCATTTGCCTGTCCTCTCATATAAATCATACCGTTTATAGAGGAACACCCCCCCATAACCTTACCTCTAGGATAATTTAAAGATCTACCGTTTAATCCATTTTGAGCTGTAGTTTTAAATAACCAATCAGTTCTTTTGTTTCCCATACAATATAAATAACCAACAGGTATATGAACCCAGTGATAATTGTCACTTCCACCAGCCTCGAGTAATGCTACAGAATATTTGCCATTTGCTGACAACCGATTCGCTAAAAGACATCCTGCAGTACCTGCTCCAACTACAATAAAATCAAATTTTAGGGACATAAAAAATTCCTTTTTAAAATTCTACCAATAAGGAGAATATTATTAAACTATGATATTTGATCTAGGAAATATTTACTATGTTAAAAATAAATTTTTAAAGTTTTTCTTTAAGCAATATAAAGTATTTTTAAAAGGAGAAATTATGAGTTTATCAACTGATGTATTTCAAGATCAAGATATTTTTATTGCAGATATTTTATCTAAAAATAAAATAATAGCTATGGTTGGAGCTAGTAAGAATTGGAAGCGACCTTCTAACTTTGTGATGAAATATCTACAAAAATATGGTTTCACTGTTATACCTATTAATCCTGGTAATGCCGGACAATATATACTTAACGAATTATGCTACGCATCTCTTCAAGAAGTACCTATTAAAATAGATATGGTTAATATATTTAGACCTAGTGAATTTTGTGCTTCGATAACTAAAGATGCCATAAACATTGGCGCTAAAACTGTTTGGATGCAGTTAGGCATTAAAAATGAGGAAGCTATTAATTTAGGCAAAGAAGCAAAGATAAATGTGATTTATGATAAATGCCCTAAAATGGAACATTCAAGATTATCTGGTGCACTTGGATTAGCCGGCTTTAATTCACGATTAATTTCTTCTAAAAGACCTTTCGTCAAGAACCCACCACATGCCAAAAGAAATGGAGGAATTGTAAAATCAAATGAACTAGAAACACTCTCTATACATGCGGGAACAAGACCTGATGCCTCAACTGGATCAAGAAGTATTCCAATATATCAAACAACTTCTTTTACATTTGATGATACAGATCATGCTGCAAGTTTATTTAACCTTCAAGAGCCAGGTAATATCTATGCGCGATTAACTAATCCTACAGTTTCTGCTCTAGAACAAAGAATTGCCGCTTTAGACAACGGATTAGGTGCTTGCTGCGCTGCATCTGGACATGCTGTACAAATGTTAGCGCTATTTCCTCTAATGGAACCTGGAGCAAAACTAATTGCTAGTTCTAAATTATATGGTGGTTCTATTACTCAGTTTACTAAAACATTTAAAAATTTTTCCTGGAACGCTGATTTAGTTGATGTGTCTGATTTAGATGCTGTTAAGAATGCTGTTAAAGATACTTCTGTAAAAGTTTTATTTGCTGAAAGTTTAGCTAACCCTGACGGGAATATAACCGATATATCATCTCTGGCAGAAATAGCGCATGAAGTTGGTATTCCACTTGTAATTGATAACACAATGGCAACACAAATTTTATGTCAACCTGGAAAATTTGGCGCTGATTTAATTGTTTACTCAACAACAAAGTTTTTATCAGGACATGGAAACGCAATGGGTGGCGCTGTTGTAGATATGGGAAACTTCCCTTGGGATAAGGGTAGAGCTTTTTCAAAATTAACAACCCCTGATTCTTCTTATCATGATATTAATTTTTATGAAAGCTTTGGAAACCATGCATTTATAAATTATTGCCATGCAAGTGTACTAAGAGATTTAGGATCAACAATGGCTCCCTTAAATGCGTATTTAACGCTAATTGGTTTAGAAACTCTTCCATTGAGGATGAAACAACACATGAAAAATGCTGAATTAGTTGCTAATTTTCTTAAAAATCATTCAAAGGTTAATTACGTTTCTTGGGCAGGCTTTAAAGAAAATATTTATCATGAGTTAGCAAAAAAATACTTTAAGGACGGATTTGGATCAGTTTTTACATTCTCTTTAAAAAGTGGATATGAAGGAGCTATGCAATTAGTAGAAAATTGCAACTTAATATCTCATCTTGCAAATGTAGGTGATACAAGATCATTGATTGTACATCCTGCATCAACAACACATAGACAACTAAATAACGAACAAAAAGAAAAATCAGGAGTCGGTGATTCTATTATTCGTTTATCAATTGGTTTAGAAAGTCATAAAGATATTATTGCTGATTTAGAAGGGGCTTTATCAACAATATAACGTTAATGCTTACTTATTAGCTTTAAAAATATTAAATTACTTCCAGAAATAGTCAGCTTACTTTGAACTTGTTATGCCTAATTTATAATTATATAAAAATAGTGTATATTAATTTAGAGGAGACTAATCATGGACGGATTATGTTGTGGCCCAGGTTATGCTAGCCCTTCTAAAGCTATTCAAGCGCCAAGAGAAAAGTTATTATATACGATAGCTATTTATACTGGGACTGGAATTCAAAAACCTGACTATCTTGCAACTATTGATATAGATCCAGATAGCAAAAATTATTCAAAAGTTATTCATAGACTTGAAATGCCTGGAATTGGTGATGAACTGCATCATATGGGTTGGAATGCATGTTCGTCATGTCATAGTGACGAAAAAATGAGTCGAAAATACTTATTAGTACCAGGAGTACGTTCTAATAATATATATGTTGTTGATACTGCAACTAATCCTTTATCACCTAGTATTTATAAAATAATTGATGGATCTGAAATTAAATCCAAAACAAATCTCTCAGGACCCCACACAGTTCATTGTTTAGGGTCTGAAATTATTATTTCTTTTCTAGGTGACGCTAGAGGAGAAGCTCCAGGTGGGTATTTGCATCTAAATAAAGATTTTGAAATTCAAGGTCGTTGGGAAAACTCTATGGGAGACATTCCTTTTAGTTATGACTTTTGGTATCAACCACGCCATAATGTTATGATTAGTTCTGAATGGGCAGCACCAAATACTTTTATGCCAGGATTTGATCTTGAAGAAGTTGGACACTTAAAATATGGACGCCGATTACATGTTTGGGATTTTGAAAAGAAAAAACCAATTGAAACAATGTATTTAGGTGAAGATGGACTTATACCACTTGAAGTCAAGTTTTTACATGATCCCAATAGCAGCCATGGATTTTGTGGAGCTGCTCTTAGTACAAATGTAATTCATTTCTGGAAATCTAAAGAAGGTAATTGGGAGTGGGAAAAAATCATTGACGTCGACAATGAACCACACCCAGACTGGCCGATTCCAATACCTGGTGTAATGTCGGCTATATTAGTTTCAATGGACGATAAATATCTCTATATAAATAATTGGTTGCATGGTGATATGCGTCAATATAATATTTCTGATCCTCATAAACCTGTTCTAACTGGACAAATTTGGATGGGAGGTCTTTTAGACAAAGCACCTGTTGTAAATGGAGTTAAAATTGCAGGTGGACCACAAATGTATCAATTATCCCTGGATGGTAAGAGAATGTACGTAACAACATCTCTTTTTTCAACGTGGGATAATCAATTTTATCCAGATATTCGTACCCAAGGTGGCGTTATGCTTATGATTGATTGTGATGTAGAAAATGGTGGTATGAAAATTAATGAAGAATTCGTTGTTGATTTTGGAAAAGAACCCAATGGACCTAGTCGATGCCATGAAAGCCGTTACCCAGGAGGTGATTGTACAAGTGATATTTGGTTATGAATAAAATTATAATTGCTAATCGCGGTAATAGTTTTTTTAAAGTTAAAGGGTCAAAGCCCTTACTCCACGAATTACGAGAACTAGGACTTGATCTACCTTATGGATGTCAGTATGGCGGGTGTATAACGTGCGCTGCCAAGCTTATCGAAGGCAAAGTTGATCAACGAGCTCAAGTTGCTCTAAATAATAGGCAAATAAATGATGGTTATGTAATTTTATGTGTTGCTCGCGCTAAAACTGATTGTACTTTTGAAATTGGCGTTGAAAGTCATGACAAGCTTTATCGTAATCCTTTTATAGATCCTCTTACTTCTCATGAATTAAAAGCTAATATTGCAACAAGAAAGGATATTAAGGAATGATATTTATGAATCATAACGAACCTTACGATGATGAATATTTGCAAGGTATCCTTAGCTCAATTAAAACTATTGCGATGGTTGGAGCAAGTCCTGACAAAACAAAATTTAGTTATGGGGTACTTCGTGTTTTGAGTGAAACTGGCTATGACATGATACCCGTCAATCCACGACCAAACCTTCAAGAAATTAGAAATCTAAGAGTTTATCCAAGTTTAAAAGCTATTGATAGACCTGTAGACATGGTTGAAGTTTTTCGGAAATCTGAGGACTTATATAAAATTACTGAGGAAGCAATAGCTATCAACGCTAAAGTTCTATGGGCACAAATTGGAGTTATTGACCATGATGCTGCTAAGCTTGCTGAGGAGGCCGGCTTAAAGGTTGTTATGAACCGGTGTCCAAAGATTGAACTTTTTCGACCTTTTTGGAAACCGAGACTTGATCTTAAAATCTAAGTATTAATTCCACTCAGGTAGTCTTTTTTCTAAAAAAGCACTAATGCCTTCATGAGCGTCTAACTCCAACATATTCTTCGCCATCACTTCTGATGTATAGTTGTAAGCTTCAGATATAGGCATCTCTACTTGCTTGTAAAAAGCTTCTTTACCTATTTTTACTGTTGAAATAGGTTTAGATGCTATTAAATTTGCTAAACTCATAGTCTTATCTTGAAGTTGGTCAACAGGCACACAGTGATTTATTAATCCATAGTCTACTGCATCTTTTGCACTCATGCTTTCACCTGTTAAAAGCATTTCCATAATTTTCTTTCGACTAATATTTCTTGAAACAGCCACCATTGGCGTTGAACAAAACAATCCAATGTTTACACCAGGCGTCATAAAACTAGCATTTTCCGATGCTACAGCTAAATCACAACTAGCTACTAATTGGCAACCTGCAGCAGCTGCAATTCCGCATACTTCTGCTATTACTGGTTGTGATAAATGCATTATTGTTTGCATTAAATTAGAACATTCATTAAATAAATTTTGAAAAAACTCTTTGTTGTTTTTGTTCTGCCTTAGCTCTTCTAAATCGTGCCCAGCTGAAAAGCCTGGGCCTTCAGAGGATATTATTAAAACTTTTACATTTTCTTGTGAAGAAACTTCTTTTAAAGAGTTTGTTAAAGCTTTAATTAATTCTAATGATAATGGGTTATGCTTTTTACCGTTACTTAATTCGACTTTAACCACATGATTAGAGACATTTGAGATTTTAAAAAATTTTTCCATTGCACAACCTTAATTTTAACTGACTATGTGTTAAGTATGAAACAACTATATATTTTTGGTCAATAAATAAACTAATTTAATTTGATTGTTTAAAAAAATACTGAATAATAAAACACCATTAAAAGTTATTTTAAACTAACTAAAGTAAAGAAATATATTTTGTCAAAAAATCACAATTGGAAGCTCTTTACTTTGATTGCAACTGGAGCAGCTGCACTTGCAATAGCCATTGGGATAGGTAGGTTTAGCTATACTCCAATTTTACCTTATATGTTGGAAGAGTTAAATTTAAGTAAAACTAATGGTGGATTAATTGCTTCTTGGAACTTTTTTGGTTATTTGTTTGGTTCTCTCATTACCATTCTGCCTATATTTAAGAACAGAGTAAAACTTTTTTTTTTAACAGCAGTTATAATCTCACTATTAACAACTTTGTTAATGGCTTTTAATAATGATATAATCATATTTATTTTAATTCGATTTCTAGCAGGTGTCTCTAGTGCATTTGTTTTAATTTTTGGAACGGCTTTAATTCTTCCTTCTATTCAAGCCTTTGGAAAAAAATCATTAAGTACTTCACATTTTATGGGCGTAGGTTTTGGAATAGTTTTTTCCTCAATATTAATTTCTATTTTGGGAAGTTTAGGATTTATTTGGAATGAATTATGGATTGGTGTTTCCATTTTATCATTAATTCTTGCTATTCCTATTTTTATATATACACCAAATGAAATAATCTTGAGTTCCCCCAACAAAATATTAAAATCCACTAGTACTTTTGGATTTTCTTTAATTACTGTCTCATATGGTCTCTACGGTTTTGGTTATGTAATTTTAGGGACGTTTATATCTGCAATGGCAAGAGAAACTACTGGACTTGAGACAACAGAGTTTTATGTTTGGTTTTTAGTTGGGCTTACAGGCATACCAATGGTTATTTTTTGGCCGTGGTTTGGCAAAAAAATTGGTAATGATCTAGCTCTTTTCTTGGCCTGCCTTATTATGGGAATAGGTATATTTATGCCAGTTATATATGAAAATAATTTTGGTATTATTTTAGCTTCTATTTTACTAGGCTCAACCTTTATTCCTATTACTGCACTCGCATTTTTAGAAGGCCAATCTAGATATAGCGGTTCGATAAGAGTTTCAACGGCAATATTAACGTCCTCGTTTAGTATAGGACAAATGATTGGGCCTTATTCTGGTGGTGTAATGATTGACTTATTTAAGTCTTACAGTATTGCTTTATCTGTTTCGTCAATCGCACTTTTTATTGCCGCTCTATTAATGATAAATCCATCTAGATACAGCCATTTTAATTTTAAAAAGTTTCTTTAAGTATTTGGGAACCTAATATGGCTACAGGTTCTGTTTGTTGACCAACCTCAAAACCGTTAGTACCTGCATTGTTGCCGTCAATTACTCTTTTTGCTATACCTTGCAATATTCCAGCAAATCTAAAGCTATTAAATGCTAATAAAAATTTCCAATATTTAGGTTTATCAAGACCAGTTTTATTTAAATATATTTCTAAAATTTTTTCTTCTGAGGGAATACCAGAGTTAGACATTAATTGCTTCTTGTTTCCTAAACCTCCTATTGGCCAATCTTTATCAAATCTAAGCATTAAAGCCCAATACGATAAGTCAATGAAAGGCGGAGCTAAGGTTGATAATTCCCAGTCTAATAAACCAATTACTTTTTCTTGATTTAACATCATGTTATCTAAACGAAAATCACCATGTAGTAGGCACGGTGGAAGTAAATCAATCTCTTCTGGTATATTCTTAGGTATATTCTCTATTAAATATTCCATACTCTCTATCTCTTTGGTTTGAGAATTTCTATATTGATTTATCCATAATTTAATTTGTCTATTTAAATAACCTTCAGGCCTTCCAAATTTTTCTAATCCAATCTCTTTAATGTTTATTAATGTTAATTCTGTTAAAATATCAATTTTTTGATTATATAATTTTTTTTTTTCTTCAACTTCATAATGTGCTAAAAATGGATCAAATTCGTGATTTCCATCTAAAAAATCCATTATGTAAAATTCTGTTCCGATTATTTCTATATTCTCACAGTAACCATATGTTTTAGGTACAGGTATTTTTGAATTTTCAAGTGCGCACATAACCTTGTATTCACGATCTATACGATGAGCTCCTTTTAATAATTCACCTTGAGGTCTTGTTCTAATTACAAAGTTTTTTTTATCTGTTTTCATTAAGTAAGTTGGATTAGATTGCCCAATTTCGAATTTTTTTAATTCATAAACATCTATGGCTAATTTTGTGTTGTTTTTTATCCAACTATTTAAATTTATAATTCTATTTTTTTCTATCATTTGCACATAACTTATTTAATATTAACTTTAGTTATTATTATCAGTATAGAGCAATTTTGTTTTCCTAGGATTTTTTTATTTATGAATAAAATTTTAAACACTATTTTAATTACTGGTGCTAGTAGAGGTCTAGGCGCAAATTTTGCTAAGGTATTAGCTAATGATGGTTTTAAAATTATAGGTGTAAGCCGAAATAAAAATGAACTTGAAAAAGTAATTAATAGTTTACCTAATCAAACACTAAATCATGACTTCATTGAATTAGATATTACTAATGATCAAGATGTTCAAACTAAATTAAAACATCTAAATCTTTACGGTCTCATTAATAATGCAGGAATTGCTAATACAAAGCTATTACATGAAGAAACAAATTATGATTTAAGTAAAATTATCGATGTTAATTTAATGGGTTCCTTGAACGTTTCTAGAATTGTTATTCCTAATATGATTAAGAATCAAAATGGTAAAATTATCAATATAGCCTCTACTTTAGGTTATAGACCCTTACCTTTTGTTGGTGCTTATTCTGCTACTAAAGCAGCATTGATACAAGTTACTAAATCTCAATCAATTGAGCTAGCTAGATATAACATTACTGTCAATGCACTTGCTCCAGGCTATATTCTAACCGACATCAACCGTGAACAACTTGAAGGTACTGCAGGCGATATACTCAAAAAAAAGATCCCACTTAAGAGATTTGCATCCGTAAGCGAGTTAAATCCCATTATTTCTATGTTACTTAACCGTGATAACACTTATATGACTGGTGCTGTTATTGCTGTCGATGGAGGTTTAAGCACTAGTCTGTAATTTTTTAGGAGTTTTTTATGGATTTTCATCTACCTGATGATATTGAAAAATTAAGAATTAAAACAAGGCAATTTGTCGATACTCATATTATTCCATTAGAGTCTGACAAATTAGCTTATGATGATCATGAAAATATTAATTTATCCCTTTTAGATGAAATTAAGAAAAGAGTTAAAAAAGAGGGTCTTTGGTCTCCTCAAATGCCATCTTCCAGGGGAGGACTTGGTTATGGTCCTATTGGTATGTCTGTACTTTATGAGGAAATGAATAGATCTATTTTTGGACCTGTATGTTTTAATTGCGCTGCACCAGATGACGGCAATATGTATATATTAAATAAAATAGGTAGAGATGATCAAAAATTAAAATGGCTTGATCCTATTATCAACGGGGATGTTAGATCAGCACTAGCTATGACAGAACCTGCTCCAGGGGGAGGGTCTGATCCTTCTATGATTAAAACCGAAGCTATTTATAAAAATAATAAGTGGATTGTCAACGGTCTTAAATGGTATATTACAGGTGCTGGTATTGCCTCTCATTTTATTCTTTTAGCCAAAACTAATGATGGCTTAACTGCTTTTCTTTATCATAAAAATCAACCAGGTTGGAGGATTAAAAGACGTATACCTATTATGGGTCCAGAAGAACATGGTGGTCATTGTGAGATAGAATATAATGGTCTTGAAATTCCTGATGAAAATAGATTAGGTGAAGTAGGACAGGGCCTAAAAATTGTTCAAATACGATTAGGACTTGCTAGGTTAACTCATTGTATGCGTTGGATTGGCCTGTCTAAACGTAGTCTTGAAATTGCCCTTGATTATGTCTCACATAGAGAAGGTTTTGGTATTAAGTTAGCTGATAGGGAAAGTGTTCAGGTTAAATTAGGTAAAGCTGCTATGGATATTGATATTGCCCGTTTGCTTGTTATGCGTGCTGCTTGGAAAATAGAGAATGGTAGTAAATCTAGGCAAGATGTTTCCATGGCTAAAATACATGTTGCTGACACCTTAAACAATGTTTGTGACACTGCTATTCAGTTAAATGGCGCTAAAGGTTACAGTAAAGATATTGTTTTAGAATGGATTTACCGTTACGCCCGACAAGCTAAACTTGTTGATGGTGCATCTGAAGTTCATCAAATGATTATTAATAGATTTTTTAACAAAGATAAATCTGATTTTTGGCATTGGGGTATTGGAAATGACATTTAGTCAAACTATTTGAATAATTCCATCTAAATTTTTTACTATTGCTTCTGGTTTTCCTGGTAATCTCTCCAATTTACCATTAAACCTATTTACCCAAATAGTTTTAAAACCATAATTAGCTGCAGCATGCATATCCCATGCATTGCTTGAAAAAAATGCCACCTGATTATTATTTATTTTAAATGTATCCTTAACAAGATCATAAACCTTACTAGATGGTTTGTATATTTTACATCTTTCAACAGATATAATTTCATCTAAAAGATTTTCAATTTTTGCATTTTTAACTGCACTTTCTAACATTGCATCACTTCCATTTGATAATATACCTGTTTTAAATCCTCCCTCTTTTAATATTGTTAGTATCTTTTCTACTTCTGGGTAAGCTTCTAATTTTAAATATAAATTTAGTAATTCAATTTTCAGTTTTTCGTTATCTATGTTCAATACTTCCATAGCATATTCTAAAGCATTTTCTGTTATTTTCCAAAAATCTATATATTCATTCATTGAATTTCTTAGCCAAGTATACTCAACTTGTCTTAAACGCCATAATGTCGCAAGTTCTTCCCAATTTTCACCCACTTCTGTAGATAGCTCCCTACAAGCAGCATTTACATCAAATAAAGTCCCATATGCATCAAATATGCACACTTTTGTTTTTTCCATTATTTATATCCCTTTTTTGCTTAAGTAATCATAATATCCGCCAGTATTCGTATCACTCCATTCAATATATTTTAAATTATTTATTCTTCTTATTGCGAAGACTCTTGATATTTTATTTTGTTTTTCTTTCTGCGATATAATTTGGTATTTTTTATAAGCTAAATTTATCTTATGAGAATAACCTTCTTCTTTTGTTACTGAATTTTTTTGAATATTTAATTTGTAATAAACCCCGTCTGCTACTTTGATCTTTGTTTTATATCTATTTAGGATGTATGAGGTATTATAGACATCTTGACTTTTTAATAATTTGAATTTTATCTGTTCACTTTTTTTTATAAATGGATGAAAACTACAAGGCACTTTTCCAATATCACTTAATTGTAAATAGCCAGTATTTTGACCTTCAAATTTTTTTATTAACTTATCATTCTCGTATACATATGTTGGGGAAAAGGCAATGCTATTCAATTTTACTAGTTTATACATTTTTTCTAAATAATTATCAGACCATTCATCATCTGCGTCTAAAAATCCTATGTACTTACCTTTTGCCTTATCTACTCCTAAATTTCTAGCATTCCCTGGACCTGTTTTTATTCCATTTGTTTTAAAGATTCTTAAATAGAAATTATTTTTTAATTTTGGTAAAAACTTATTATATTTTTTTCCATCATCTATAATTAATATTAACTCTACCTTTAAATCTTTATCAGAAATAAACTGATTATTAATAGAGTTTATTGTTCTTGCCAGTGTTTTTTGCGCCTCATAAACTGGAATAATAACTGATAAATTTATTTTCATTTTTATTTCTTTTGTTTTTCTTTATTATTAACTATCAATTTTTTTTTTACAAAATATTAATTAATAGGAAAATTCCTAATGACTCCTCTAATTTTGTACCCAACTAAATGGAATGATTACTCATTAATTGATTCAGGATATGGACATAAACTAGAGAGGTTTGGTCCTTATATGTTTTCCAGACCAGAACCTCAAGCTCTTTGGCCTCAAAATTTATCCAAAAAAATATGGGATAATGCTGCAGGAACCTTTTTATCTTCGTCTGCACTTGAAGATAAGGATGAAGGTGGAAAATGGTCTCTTAAAGCAAATATTCCTGAACGTTGGAAAATGTCATATGAAAATATTAAATTTTACGCTATGCCAACAGCATTCAGGCATCTTGGCTTTTTTCCAGATCAATCTCCACACTGGATATGGGCTGCTCAGAAAATCAATAAATTTATTTTAAATACATCTACCCCCAATTCACCTAAAATTCTTAATCTATTTGGTTACTCTGGCCTAGCATCTCTACATGCAGCTTCAAACGGCGCATCAGTAACACATGTTGATGCCAGCAAAAAAGCTATCAGTTTTGCCTTTGAAAATAGAAATTTATCCTCTTTTTCAAATTTACCAATTAAGTATCTCACTGATGACGCTCTTAAGTTTGTAAATAGAGAAATTAGAAGAGAAAACAGATATGATGCAATTATTCTAGATCCTCCTAAATATGGCAGAGGCCCTAATGGAGAGAAGTGGGAATTACAAAAAGATTTGCCGATTTTATTAAATCTTCTTCCTCAGATATTGTCTAAAAACCCACTATTTGTCATACTTAATAGTTACGCAATACGTTCTAGTTATTCGTCACTACATTATGCTTTAAGGGAAGTCATGAAAACTTACAAAGGGAAGGTAGAATCTGGTGAAATATCTATTTTTGAAGATCAAGACGACCCAAGAGAAATTAGCACTGCAATATTTGCAAGATGGGAAAGTAAAAGTATTATTTAGGATTTTTCCTAATTGATTCATATAGTGCAACACCTGCAGAAACTGCTAAGTTTAAACTGTCTGAACTACCTAACATTGGCATTTTAATTATTTGATCGCATGAACTTAAAATTTTATTGGACAAGCCTTTTTGTTCATTACCCAAAACTAAAACAAATGGAAGATCCCATTTTGTTTCAGTATAATCACTTGCATTTTTTAGTGCAGTGCCAATTAAAGTTACTTTATTTTTAATTTTCCATTGTATAAAATTCTCAACGCTGGAGTTGATGATATTTAAGTTAAAAATAGCACCCATACTTGCTCTTACAGATTCATAAGAAAAAGGGTCTGTACACTCGCCTAGCAGAATACAGCCTTTTGCTCCAACTGCATCCATTGTCCTTAAAATGGTTCCTAAATTACCTGGGTCCCTTATGCATTCCAAAGCTACAAAAGTATTTTTATACAAATTTAACGGCAACGCACTGTGTTTCTGCTCTATGACACCTAATACATTTTGTGGATTATCTTTATGTGAAATCTTTTTTAAAATATCAGGTGTAACTCCTATTATGTCTCCACCTTTAGATATAATTTTATTAATGAGCTCGTTTACTTGAATGTTATCAACATTAGATTTGTCAAAAAGAAAATATTTAAATGACCAGTCATTATCCAAAGCTTCTTTACATACTCTAATTCCCTCAGCTATAAATAAATGTGATTCTTTTCTATACTTGCGATGAGACAAGCTACTAATTGTCTTAATTGTAACATTAGAGAGGCTAATAATTTCAGATTGTTTCCCAATTTTAGTCAAATTTAAAACCTAAACTAACTCTAATTTAGCAGCATTCTTAATTGAAGAAATTAGCGACGATAAACCATTTTTTCTGGTCGGAGATAAATGTTCGTCTAAACCAATTTTTTCTAAAAAGTTAGTATCAATATCTAATATTTCTTGAGGCTGTCTTCCAGAATAAACTCTAAGCATTAACGCAATTAAACCTTGCACAATTGCAGCGTCACTATTGGCCATAAAATTAATTGACCCATCATTATTTAAAGAATTACTGAAATAGACAACAGACTGACACCCTTTAAGTTTATTCTCATCGACTTTTAATTTTTCGTCCATTTTAGGAACGTTTCTTCCCAGGTCTATCAAATATTGATATTTATCTTCCCAGTTTTCAAAAAAGGAAAAGTCATCAATTAATTCTGAAATTTGTTCATTATAATCTGTCAAAAAAAACTCACTTTATTGTTATATTATTTAAGTAAACTTATAACGAGCACAAATCAAGATCGTTAAAATTTAATATTAACGCGTTTTAGATAAAATTATATTGTAATTTATTAGGTAATGTAATATTTTTTAGATGATGGGGGGATATAATAATGTTATCGTTCCGAAATAACGCTAATTACTTTTCTTTCCTTAGCACTCCTCTTGTATTCTTTATTCTAATTTCAATCACTTGTTTAAGAATATATTCCTTGTACACCTCACCAATTGAGTTATCTGTAGACGAAGCTCAATACTGGGACTGGTCAAGAAACATAGAATTCGGTTATTTTACAAAACCACCCATTATAGCTTGGGTAATAGCACTCTCAACAGATATTTTTGGAAATGAAGAATGGGCAGTAAGGTTATGTTCTCCACTAATACATCTTTTTATCGCAGTTACCCTATGGGGAACGTCTTATATTGCTTTCGGAGCGAAGGCCGGCAAAATTGCTGCATTAATATGGATTTTCACTCCAGCAGCATCTCTAGGAAGCTTTGTCATATCTACAGACACTCCTTTATTATTATTTTGGTCATTTTGTATATTATTTATGTTTAAATTATTTAAGAATCAGAGCATTGTAACTGCCAGCTTAGTTGGCATGTTTCTTGGTCTTGCTTTCTTGTCTAAATATGCAGCTTTATATTTTCTTATATTCTTAATTTTATGGTGGTTAGTTTATGATAGAAGTAAGAACTTAAGTATTAAAAATCTATTTATTATAATTATAACAAGTATATTAATTGCAAGTGGGAATATATATTGGAACTATATAAATGACTTTGTTACAGTGAGTCATACAGTTTCAAATGCAGATCTTTCAGAAATTATATTGAACTATAAAAACGTAGTTGACTTTTTATCCTCTCAATTAGTCGTTTTTGGACCGATATTTTTACTCTTATACATTTTCCTCTCATTTGATATTTTTCTTAAGAAAGGAAATATTTCTTTTTTAGCTTTTCTTTCTTTACCAATAATTATCCTAATAACTGTCCAAAGCTTTCTTAAAATTTCAAATCCAAACTGGGCTATTACAGCATATGTAGCTGCCACAATAATTCTTAGTGCGTACGTTGTAGTACAGAAATATGTATTCATAAGAACATTTTTTAAAATTGGTTTTTTAGTAAACTTTGTTTTATCAATTTTTATTTTAAAAGTTACGCTAACAGGAAATTTTTATCCTTTAGAACTCAAGTCTGATCCATTGAGAAAAACTCTTGGTTTTGAAAAAATATCGAAAAAAATAGAAAGTAACTTCCAGATAAATGAAATATCCTCAATCGTATTTGAAACTAGAGGCGACATTTCTAGATTTAACTATTATCTAAATAGAACCAATAATTTATTTAAAAATAAAATATACCTGAAAAGCAATAGTCTAAAACCAGGTAACTTCTATGAAGCTAATTATAATTATGGTGACAAACAATTTAGCTCTGGTGAAAAAGTATTAATAGTTAGCAATAAACCAAATATTACAAACTACCCTAACCTTTTAGAAATTAAACTATTAAATAAAGTATCGTTCAACACAATAAAGGATATTTATAGAACTTATTATTTATTTACTGGTATATACAAATAGCTTTTATTTATTATATTTTTCAAATACACTTAATGTCTCTGCACTAACATGATGTTCAATACCTTCTGCATCATTTTTGGCAGTGTCACTATTAACACCTATCTTAATTAAAAAATCATAAACGATTTCGTGTCTTTTTTTACAATAATCAGCTAAAATTTGCCCCTTGTCAGTAAGGAATATGGATCTATATGGTTTACTAACAACTAAACCATCTCTAACTAACCGTCTAATTATACTGTTAACGGTTGGCCCCGTTACACCAAAATGCTTCGCTAAATCAACGGCCCTTGCTTCACCTGCATTTCTAATTAAATCAGCAATCATTTCAGTATAGTCTTCTGCAGTTTCGCTGTTCCTAGCATTTCTTACTTGCTCAAACCTGTCAGAATTAAACTCTAAATCATCATCATTCATAAATTAACTCACAAAAGTTAGCTTATGCTAATATTTTTAAAATCTTTTTACAATTATTTATAAAATTTTTTATTGTAAATTGTTTTGAGGTAAGAGTTGTGATAACAATATGAATAAAATAGGTAATGAAATGAATAATGAAAAAAGATTAAAAATAGAATCAGAAGTTTTAAAAAAACTTATAACTCATCTTCAAAAAAGAACTGATGTTCAAAATATTGATTTAATGAATCTAAGTGGTTTTTGTAGAAACTGTCTCTCCCGCTGGTATAGTGAAGCTGCTAATGAAAATGGAGTTGATCTCAATAAGGATGATGCTAAAGAAATAATATATGGAATGCCCCATTCTGTTTGGAAAGATAAATATCAAACTGAAGCTAGTGAAGATCAAAAAAATAAATTCAAAAACAAAAAAACAGAAACTCATTAGTATGAACGAAATATTAAATGACGAAATCACAGAATCTAAATCTAAAGATGACAGACTTAAAAGCTTTATAGAAAGAATTGAAAGGCTAGAAGAAGAAAAAAGTAATATACTTGCTGACATTAAAGAAGTTTATTCAGAGGCTAAAGGGTTAGGCTATGATCCAAAAATTATGCGCAAAGTGTTAGTAATACGTAAAATGGACATAGATGAAAGGTTAGAACAAGAAGCCTTATTAGATACCTACAGAAATGCTTTAGGTATTTTTTAAAATATGGCGGATCACTTTGGAGATAAACTTGTTAAAAAGATTAGAGACACAAAATCATTCTTATGCCTAGGTGTTGATCCTCATCTAGACTTAATACCTAATATTTTTGATCTTCAAAATAATTCCTCAAACATTATAACCAAAGTTGAAAAATTTTGTTTTTCACTTTTAGACAGTGCTAAAGATTTAGTGCCTGCAATAAAACCCCAAATTGCGCTATTTGAACAGCTTGGTCCAGACGGTATGAAGCTACTTGCGTCTTTATGTAAATATGCACAATCTCTGAATTTTTTGATCATTATGGATGCAAAAAGAGGCGACATAGGAAGCACCAGTCAAGCATATGCAAACGCATATTTGGGAAAAAATGCTCCCTACCCAAGTAATGCTATGACTATTAATCCATGGTTAGGAATTGACAGTTTAGAGCCTTTTTTTAAAAAAGCTTCTGAAACAAGCAGCGGGTTATTTGTTTTAGTGCATACAAGTAATAAAGGTTCAAAAGATATTCAAGAGATGCCTCTTACCAATGGTGCTAAATGCTATGAACATTTAGCTAAATTGTTAAGACCTATTATAGAAAATCAGAAAGGTGATCTAGGTTTGTCGTCAATAGGAATTGTTTCAGGAGCGACATTTAAGGATGAATCTTTAGCATTAAGAAAATTACTACCAAGTGCTCCATTTCTAATTCCAGGTTATGGCGCTCAAGGTGCTTCAGCTAAGGATGCATGTGCGCCTTTAATAAAGGATTCAGCATTTCCAAACCTTCTAAATTTTGGCTTAATAAACGCCTCAAGAAGCATATTGTTTCCAGAAGAAGCATATTTAGCCAAAAATATTGAAGAGTGGAAAAAGATAATTTTGAATAAAATAAATTCTACTAACAACGAGCTAATTAATATTAACAATTAAGTGAGATATCTTCATGAGTAAATCAAATAAAGACTTAAATGCTCTTGGCTATAAAAGTAAAATCCCTGACTTTCCAGACAAACATATTCTTGAAAAAGTAGATAATCCAAAAATTGGGCTTGATTATTTAATAAGGTTTACATGTCCAGAATTTACGTCAATATGCCCAGTTACATCTCAACCTGATTTTGCTCATATTGTAATCGATTATGTTCCTAGTCAATTTATAGTAGAGAGTAAATCTTTTAAATTATATCTTTTAGGATACAGAAACCATGGTGCCTTTCATGAAGATTGTACAATTTCAATTGCTCAAGATATTGTTGAATTATTGTCTCCTAAATGGTTAAGAATTGGCGGTTACTGGTATCCAAGAGGTGGAATTCCTATTGATATATTTTGGCAAACAAGTGAGCAACCTAAAAACCTATTTATACCTATTCACAATGTAGATAATTACCGAGGCAGGGGATAACTTAAATATTTAAGTTGATAGTTTGCAAATTAGTGTATATGCACATTATATGAATGATACTTCTTGTATGTGTATATCCATTAGAAAGGCCGCTAATCATATTTCAAAAGTGTATGATCGTGAATTATCTGTCCTTGATATTAAGATTACTCAATACAGCGCGCTAAAAAATATTCAAGCCTTAGGCAATCCATCTGTAAATGAAATATCAAAAAAATTAGATCTTGAAAGAACGACCGTGTTACGTAACTTAGATAAGCTTAAGAAAATGGATCTTATTTCTTATAAAAAAAATGATGTATATAAAGTAAAAGTTATTAGCCTAACTGTTAATGGCAGGAAAAAACTAAATGATGCAAAGGTTATCTGGGAGAAAACTCAACAAAATTTTCTAAATGCCTTTGGATCAAATAATAAAAATCAATTTGATACTTTGATGAATAAAATTAGTAAATTAAATTTTTAATTACTAATAGGGGGAATAAAATGGAGACAAAGAAAGTTGATTGGCAATTAGTAATTCTTGTTTGCTCAATCATAATCATTATGATTATGGGTGTAAGGCAATCTTTAGGTTTGTTCTTAGATCCAATTACTAACTTCATGAAAAGCGGAAAAGAGTTTTTTTCTTTTGCTATAGGTGTTCAAGCAATTATTTGGGGACTTGTTACATTTTTTTTAGGAATTCTTATAGATAAGTTAGGACCTCAAAAAGTTCTTGCATTTGGAATTATTTCATATTCATCTGGCATTTTTCTGATGAGCAATCCAACTTCTGAATTCGTATTATTTTCTGCTACAACTCTTATGGGGTTTGGACTTGGTGGCGCTGGAATGGCTACCATGGTAAGTATAGCAGGCAAAGTAGCTCCAATTAATAAACGCTCTCTTGCAATGGGCCTAGTTGCTGCAGCCGCTTCGTTTGGACAATTTGCCGTTGTGCTTCCTACTATGTGGATGAACAAGGAGTTTGGTTGGGAGGTGAGTTTAGTAGTCTTAGCTTCGATTTCAATTAGTCTATTGCTACTCCTACCACTCCTCAATAGCACAAATGAAAAAAATAGTAATGTTCAAGATTTTGGAAATAGCTTACAACAAACTATTATGTTTTCTCTTAAAGAAAGAAATTACATATTATTAATTTCAGGTTTTTTTGTATGTGGATTTCACGTTACTTTTATTGCTTTACATCTTCCCGCAGATCTAATCTCTAAAGGTATTTCAGCTGAAATAGCTGGTTGGTCATTAGCTATTATAGGTGTAACAAATATAATAGGAACCTTAGGATTTGGATGGCTTGGTGGGAAAGTTAAAAAACCTATGCCATTATCAATTATATATTTGTTAAGATCCGTAACAATTACAATATTTGTACTTTCACCCCCATCACCATTTATTGCTTTATTATTTGGAGCTGTAATTGGGATATTATGGTTAGCAACAGTACCAATGACCAATGCCATTATACTTTCTTTTATAGGACCCAAATATTTAGCCACTTTATCTGGCATCTGTTTTATTTGCCATCAAATAGGCGCAGTTTTAGGAGCTTGGTTAGGTGGAAGGTTTTTTGATATTTATGGAAGTTATGAAAATATGTGGTGGTTAAGTGTAGGTTTAGGAATTATTGCATTTCTTCTAACAATAACAGTTAAAGAAGAGCCATTCTCCGTTAATTCAGAAATTAAGCAGCCATCCTAAAAACTCAACTCCTTAATGTTTTTGTATTCGTCTAAGCACTCTGGGTTAGCTAAAGCTGTCTCATTATTAATTTTTTTATTATGAACTAAATCTCGAACTGCCAATTCTGCAATTTTACCAGATTTAGTTCTTGGTATATCATTAACTACAATGATCTTTGCTGGAACATGCCTTGGGGATGCCCCTATTTTTATTTTAGTTTTAATTTTATTAATTAAGTCTTCCGTCAAATCAACGCCTTGACTAAGTCTTACAAAAAGGACAACTCTGGTGTCACCTTGCCATATTTGACCGATAACTAAACCTTCAACAACTTCTTCTATTTGTTCAACTTGTCTATATATTTCAGCTGTACCAATCCGAACTCCTCCAGGGTTCAGAGTTGCATCTGATCTTCCAAAAATTATAAAGCCATTATTTTCAGTTTTTAAAATATAATCACCATGACACCATACATTTTTATATTTGCTGAAATAAGCATCATGATATTTTTCATTGTTTTCATCATTCCAAAAATATAATGGCATAGTAGGAAAACTCTGAGTGCAAACTAGCTCGCCTTTTTCATTTTTAATAGATAATCCATTATCATTATAAACATGAACATCCATACCTAAAATTGGTCCTTGTATTTCTCCTCTCCTAACAACAGACATTGGATTACCGCCAATAAAGCAACCTACTATATCTGTGCCCCCAGATAAACTTGCAACTGAGACGTCTTTTTTTATGGCTTTATATATATAATCAAAACTCTCATGGACCAAAGGAGATCCCGTTGAACCTATTATTTCTAGTTCTGTTAACTTATAATTATCAATTATATTAATATTTTCCTTGCTAAGAGCGTCAATATATTTTGCCGAAACTCCCATAAAGTTTACTTTTTCTTTATCAACATAACTCCATAATACTTCTGGGTTCGGGGAAAAAGGTGAACCGTCATATAAATAAATTGTGGATTTGAGTAATAATCCCGAAACCAACCAATTCCACATCATCCACCCACATGTTGTAAAATAGAATACCTTACTTTTTTTAATTGCATTTGAATGGAGTCCCATTTCAACCAGATGCTTTAGAAGAATTCCACCGTTCGAATGGACAATACACTTGGGCTTACCAGTAGTCCCACTAGAAAACATTATATAAAGAGGATCATCTAAACTTAGAGGTTCAAAAGATATAACTTTAGTAGAATATTCTTCTAGAATAGAGGTGTAGTCTACAAATTTATTAGAATTATATTGTGTTTCAATACCTAGAAGTGGTGTTACAGCTACTTTTTGTAAAGAGGGTAGAGCTTTAACAACGTCTAAAACTTTGTTTGTTATATTAACCGCTTTACCATTATACCAGTACCCATCTGTAGTGAGCAAAATCTTAGGTTCAATTTGACCAAATCTATCTAAAACTCCTTCAACACCAAAATCTGGTGATGCAGAAGAAAAAATTGCACCGATAGATGAAGCGGCTAACATCATCATTACAGTTTCAGGCATATTAGGCATATAGGCTGCAACTCTATCTCCCTTAACAATGCCCTCTTCTTTCAAAAAATTTGCTAGCGTAGCAACTTGAGTTTTCAGTTCTTTCCAAGACACCTCTTTTCTGATTTTATCTTCAGATTTAAATACAATTGCAGGCCCAGATATGTTTCCTGAAAGCATGTTTTCAGCGTAATTTACTTTACCATTAGGAAAAAATTTACTTCCTGGCATTTTGTTTACAGGATCAATATATGGATTCGTTCCCTTAGAACCAATAATACCAAAAAAGTCCCAAATTAATTCCCAAAACTGTGTTTTATTTTCTATTGACCAGGTATGTAATTCAGAAAAGCTCGATAGATTAATATTATATTTTTTATTGATATTTTGCATGAATTTGTGCATCTGCGAAGATTCTGCTCTTTTATCAGACGGCGACCAAATAACTTCATTAGAGACAGTTTCTTTTTCCATAACTATTTACTTAGATTGTTAATTAAAGTTTTTGTAGGATTTATCAGCAAAAAGAGCCATATCATAATCTAATTTAGAGACTCCTCCTATATCATGGGTGGTCAAAGTTATTATAACTTTATTATAAACATTTTCCCATTCTGGATGATGATTTATTTGTTCTGCCTTCATAGCAATCGATGTCATAAAAGAAAACGCTTGCTTAAAATCAGAAAACTTAAAGAGCTTAGTATATGCATCTCTTCCATCAGATACTTTTTCCCAACCCTTAATCTCCTGAAATTTGTTTTTAATTTCCTCACATGCCATTTCCAAAATCCTTTCTATTAATTAATTCTCTTAACGGTTTCATATTAGATACATATGCTAAAAGTATTTTTAGGACATAATCAATTCGATCGTCTAACCACTCAGGAATATTATCTCCATGGTTTCCTGGATTAAACTCTTCTACATTTCTAATAATAATATTCTCTGGTATCCACATTATATGTGTGTTTTTATAAGAAGAAGACCTCAACTCAGTGATTGGATAGGCCCCACCGTTTCCGCTGCTAACTGATACAATTAAGCCAGGTTTATGAGATAATTCTCCATCACCACAAAGTAAGAAAAAATTTTTAGCTGCTGGCGTAGCCATGCCTCCATACTCAGGGACTACAAAAATAAAACCATCTGATTCAATTAATTTGTCAGATATTAAACGCCAAGTTTGTCCCCAAACACCTTTGCCATTTTTTTTTTCGGGTGACCAGAGTGGCAACGATGCGTCAGCTAAATCTAAAGAAAACATTTCCAAGCCTGATTTATTATTTAATAAGTTGTCATGGAGAAAATCAGAGATTCTTTTTGATTGAGAGTTTGTTCTAAGACTGGCAGAGATAATTGAGATTTTCATAGCAAACTTACCCAAAATTAATTATTGTATACAAATATGCATACTTTTTATTACTAACATATTAAAGTTTATTTTTAAAGATTAGATAAAAATCATGGAAGAAATAGAAATTATTAAACCTGACGATTGGCATGTGCATTTTAGAGACGGAGAAGTTTTAAATACAGTTGTTCCTGAAACTACAAGGCATTTTGCCCGTGCTATAATTATGCCTAATTTAGTTCCACCAATATTAAAAGGGGTTGATGCAGTTAAGTATAAAAAAAAAATACAAAGAGCTATTCCTAAAAGCGATCGTTTTCTTCCACTAATGACTATATACTTAACAGAAAATACAAACAAAAACGATATACGTATAGCATATGAGAGTGGACAAGTTTTTGCTGCTAAACTATATCCTGCTGGGGCTACAACAAATTCAGATTCAGGTGTAAAAGATATAAATAAAATCATGCCTGTACTTGAAACAATGTCAGAAATAGGCATGCCTCTATTAATTCATGGAGAAGTAACAGATAAAGAAATTGATATTTTTGATAGAGAAAAAGTTTTTGTTGATCAGAAGCTTGATTTTATTTGTAAAGAATTACCAGAACTAAAAATTACCCTCGAACACATTACAACAAAAGAAGCAACAGCATATGTGAATGAAGGTAACAAAAATCTCGTGGCATCTATTACGCCTCATCATTTAGCCTTGAGCAGAAATGCTATGTTTGTTGGTGGGATAAGACCCCATAACTATTGTCTGCCAATATTAAAAAGGGAAATTCATAGAAAAGCTCTTGTGGAAGTAGCAGTTAGTGGTAACTCAAAGTTTTTTTTAGGAACTGACACCGCCCCTCATTTAACTAGTGACAAAGAAAGTTTTTGTGGTTGTGCTGGTATTTTTAATTCAACGTATTGTGTATCAATATTAGCACAATTATTTGAAAACGAAAGTGCATTACATAAACTAGAAAATTTTATTAGTAAAAATGGGGCCAAACATTATAATTTAAAAATAAATAAAGAAAAAATTTTGATTACTAAATCAAATCACTCTCTCCTCTTTAAAAAAGAGTTAGACGTTAAAAAACAAAAAATCAGAATTTTTGAACCTGATTTTCCTGTTTTTTGGACAGTAAGTGGTTAAGTTATTTAACCAAGTACATAAAATAAATCTTTTTAATTAATTTAAAAAATACTTTTATTTTTTCTAAAAGTGCTCAAATCTAATTTTTGTACTTTTGAATAAATTAATAATTTATAACTTTCTTAATAAAAATATTATAAATTCTTAGAAATAAGTATAGCAAAAATATTGCAATAAAGATTGGAAAACTAAGAAGTTGAAATTTATTTTCTAATATTAATCCTAGTATTAAGAGTAAAACACCAAAAAAGACTATTGTTGCTAATATCTTTTTATTGGGAAGGCCATAGTTTTTTAAAAAATGGTGAATATGATCCCTATTGGCTATCATTAATGGACGTTTTTCAATTATTCTTAAAATAATAACTGTAAAAAAATCAAATAATGGTATAGCTACACACCATAGAGCAAAACTTGGAGTAAAACTGCTATTGTTTTCAGCATTATAGATTAGAACCCAAGAAATAATAAAGCCCAAAAACAAACTGCCTGCATCTCCAAGGAAAATCTTCTTATGAGAATGAGACACAATATTAAAAATCATGAATGGTAATAAAGCCGCCGCTAGTGCAAAAAGAATATTAGTTAGAGAAGAAGGATCTACTTTTAAATTAAAACATAGCAAACCAATGACAGCTAATAGAATTAAGCTTGAAGCAAGACCATCAACACCATCTATCATGTTAATCGCATTTGTTAATCCAACAATCGAAATTACTGTGATAGGAATTGAAAATATACCTAATTCTAAAGGATATAATACCCCAAAAAGATTATCAAAGCTCTGGAGTTTAACATCAGTAATATAAATAACAATAACAGTAAGGATTCCTTGAAGAGCCATTTTATATTTGGCTTTTACGTTTGAGCAGTCATCCCAAACTCCCTGTATTAAGATGAATGTGGAAGTTATTAATAGCACAAGTGAAAATTTATCATGCTGATTTAAAATTCCATAGGACATTATAACTCCAAAATAAATGCAAATACCTCCTATTAAAGGTACGTTACCAATATGATCTTTTCTTTTAGTTGGAAAATCTAACAATTTCAGTTTAAATGCAATAGGCCTTAATAAAATTAACAATATTAAACTAGTTAGAAATGCAATTATAATTATCAAATCTATCATCATAAACATTCCATTACTTGCTATAATAAAATTCGTAAAGTAAATAAATTATTTAAATATCAACTAATTTTATTGATCCTATAATAATTTATAATTATTGAGGTCAATAATACATTATAAATATATATTTTAAAAATATATAAATCATTGATAATCAACTATTCAAATCTGTAGATAAAGATAGTTAGAACTGAAATATCTTATTTATTAAATACATAATAAAACTTTAACACTATAGTTTTTGTATCTAATTTTGGTAGAAAATATTTCAAACCACTATCATATAAATTATTCCTAAAGTAGAGAATATAAATAATCAGCAGCAACCTCACCACTCTTACCAAGATTATAAACCCATTTTTTTCTCTCTTTCAATCCATTCCTGCATAAAATATTTGCATCTTTGGAGATCTCTGACATGTTAGATCCTATTTTATTTATTTTTTCTTGGGGTATCACAACACCAATTTTTTTTCTTATTAATACTTCAAGTGGAATGATATCAAGTTCATGATATTTTTTGTTATTAATCTTTTTAGGCGTATCAACAAAAATCAATGGTTTCTGGAGACCAAATGAAAACTCGAGTGCAACTCCAGACCAGTCACTTATCATTATGTCAGCATCAAGCAACGATTTTATTGAGTCTATATCCAAATCTAAAGAATAATTAGGGTTTTTTCCAAAATACTTTTGTAGCAAATCGAATAATTTAGGGTTTTTTAAAAAAGTCATTGGATGTGGTCTAACAATTGTTCGAAGGCCACATTTTAGTAGGTTTTCAATTAAAACTAGTCCATGCACCTCTAACAATCCGTTAACTCCCCAGGAAGGAGCAATCAAGACAGATTTAATACTTGATTTTTTTGTCTTTAAAGACAAGTTTTTATTTAAATTTATTATCTTATCAAGTCTTCCATACCCATGTTGGACTAAACACTTCTGATTTAGTTTATTGTTTCTTTCGCGAGTTTTTATTTCAATTATATGATGAGGTCCAGAACAAAAAATAATATCAAAATAATCAAAAGCTTGAGGTCTATAAATCATGTGAGTGCTTACTAAAGAATGTTGTACGTAAACGTATTTTACTGAAAAAGGAGAGCGTTTTATATGAAATGAGTTCATGTCTGGCATAGTCATAACTAAAACATCTACATCGAGTGTTGCAAAGAATATAGTTCTGACACTACCTTCACCTATGTAATATGTCTTCAAACCAGGAGGTGGATTGTTAAGATTTGGATCATTGTCATTTGATGTGACATATATAACTCTTTCTGAGTATTTTTTGTACAATGCACGATAGATTGGTTCAAAATGGGACCAATATTCTCCACCTTCTGAATAAAATACAATTCTCCTGTCACGTCTGGGAGTTTTAAAGAATGAATATAATTCACCTACCAAAAAGAAAAATTTTTTATAAAATCGAAAAGAAATCAATTTAACCCTATAAAATTTTTTAACTCGCCGTCTAAATACATTTTTTCATAAAGCGCTAAATCTTGAAAGCTATCCACTTCCAGCCACCCTCCATCTGTGAAGCTTGCTCTGACGTTAAACCCTTTGTTAATCAAGTGCTGAATGAACTCAGTCATAAACATTTTTTTACAATCATGCTGTATATTAAGATTATGCCAAATCTTATATAATTTTTGTATATTTTGTTTCTGTATCTTTATTAATCCCATGAATTGTCCCTCTATTTCTTCATAATTACTGGGCTTAAGGCCAATTTCAACAATTCTATTTTTATCGACTAACTTCAATGTCTCGGCATCAGACAATGGATCCACCATTCGTCTAGACCATAATTTTTGCCATTGTTTGTCAACACTTACAACTATTGGAGCATCCAAACTTATTAGATTTAGAAGTACATTTTCTTCATACACAATATCCCCATATGAAATTATTATATCCTCATCATTATCTATCCAAGACGCTGCGCAAAATAAGCTATAAACCATATTAGTTTCAGAAAATTTAGAATTGATTATAATTTCAACGCCATCAACTTTTAATTTTGATGCTAAATAACCACCAACAATTAAAATATTTGAAACTCCTTGTTTTCGTAAACATCTAATCTGTCGATACAAAAGTGGCTTACCAACAAGAGGTACCATGCATTTAGGGTTTGAATAGGTAAAAGGTCTAAGCCGTTTACCGAGACCCGCTGCAAGTATTATAGCTCTCATAAAGTTTACCTTTTCTGTTTAAAAATTTTGGACAGTAGAGCCATGTCTGCACTTGGCCCATTTATTTGTCTTCTTTCCGGATGCCACATTATACCAAACCAAGGTCTAAATTTGTGACGAAAGGCTTCTACAGTATAATCATCAGTTATAAGCAAAGGTTCGAGGCTGTCAGCAAGGTCAATAAGTTGAACACCCCAATCATGGTAACTGTTTACGTTAGAAAAATCATTTAATATGTTAAGTTTAGCTAAAGGTTTCAATGTATGTGAGGTATTAGTGTGCCCATATACAGGTATTATTTTTCCTCCAAGAAAATGATTTATCATCTGCATGCCTCGGCAGACGCCAAGAACTGATAGTTTATAATCTGTCGCAATATGTAACAGCTCAGTTTCAGTTCTGTCACGCTCTGGAGCCACATTAATTGTATTGGAATAGAAACTAAGGTCATTACCACCACTTAATAAAATCCCGTCTAAACGATGAAGCTCTACCCAACGGCGTAAATCAACTAAATTATTTGGAATAGGTATAAGGCTAAGGCCAATATTTTCAAAAAGCTTTCCCCAATTTTGATCTAGGCAGTCTCGACGTTCTGAAAACTGCGCCATCACTTCTACTCTTTGTGAAATTCCAATAATCTTCAAGAAATCCCCCTGATAGTTCTTACAACAGGATTAAGTTCAATTTCTCTGCAATTTATCAACTGATTAAAAAGAAGTTCACCAACACCTATTGCTGCTGGCAAGCCAAACTCAGAGGCACGGATTGCCATGTGAGAATTTATACCACCATGCATAGTAACTATCCCGGCAATTTTTCGACTGAAAATCCAATCAAACCCTGGATCAGCGCGACTAATAAGTATTATTTTTCCAGAAAGATTATCATCAGAGATCATATTTGTTAGCTCTACGCATGGCGCCGTTAAATTTGTGGAGCCAAAGAAATTAGTTCTCATTTCAGGATATTTATGAATAAAAAAATCACTTTCTTTACAAATAAGAGGAGGCAACTCGATTGCGTGTACAATGTCTCTTAGGATTTCTCCTCGAGTTACTATTTCATTAATCCAAACGTACAAATCAGAAGTTAAAGTTTGTCCATTTTGTATAGAACGTAAATCTTCTAGTTTTAGACTGGAAATTTTTGATCTATCTAAACCAACATCCCTTCCCCATTGATTGATTAGCTCTAAAGCTAAAGACAAATTTCAAAAATTTAAATCATATATCAAATTACCTTTTCTAATAATTTTTGCTTTTTGGATATTTTAATTATTTAAAGAAGTCTGCTTCAGTAAATTTTTTTCCTGCATTATCCTTTGCTCCCAACTTTGGCTTATCATGTAACGGCCAATTAATGCTAATTTCTGGATCATTCCAAAGTAGACATCGCTCATATTCAGGATACCAATAGTCAGTTGTCTTATACTGAAAATCAGCTATATCGCTTATAACTAAAAAGCCGTGTGCAAAACCAGATGGCACCCAAAGCTGACGTTTGTTTTCTGCAGTTAGTTCGACGCCAACCCATTTGCCAAACCTAGGTGAATAACAGCGCATATCAACGACCACATCGAATACTGCTCCAAATGTAACTCGCACTAGCTTTCCTTGTGCATGCTGAATTTGATAATGCAGCCCACGTAAAACATTTTTTTTTGATCTACTATGGTTATCTTGGACAAAATCAAGCTTAACACCAGTAGCTTGTTGAAAGTTATTTTTATTAAAACTCTCAAAAAAAAACCCACGTTCATCTTCAAATAACTTAGGCTCAAGTATTAAAACTTCAGGCAAAATTGTTGATGTTACTTTATATGACATATATTACTCATTTTAATAGACTTAATAAATACTGACCATAAACATTTTTTTTAAGTGGATCAGCAAGTTTGGACAATTGCTCCCCACTAATCCAGCCCTCTCGATAAGCAATTTCTTCAGGACAACCAACTAAAACCCCTTGATTTTTTTTCAGTTTAGCTACAAAAGAAGCAGCTTCAAGCAGGCTATCGTGGGTGCCAGTGTCCAACCAAGTACAATTTTGATCAATTATTTCAACATGTAATTTCCCTTGTCTCATATACTCCATATTTACATCTGTAATCTCTAACTCACCACGGGCAGAAGGTTTAATTGAGGCAGCAATATCACAAACTTGCTGATCATAAAAATATAAACCAGTTACTGCATAATTACTTTTAGGATATAGAGGTTTTTCTTGGATATTAATGGCAATTTGATTCTTGTCAAACTCTACTACTCCATATTGTTTAGGTTCATTTACTTGGTATGCAAATATATTTGCTCCCTTAATACGTTTACTTGTTTTTTGAAATTGGTTTAACAGTTTGTATCCATAGAAAATGTTATCACCAAGAATTAAAGCACTTAGGTTATTTTTTACAAAATCCTTTCCAATTAAAAATGCCTGTGCCAAACCATCTGGATTTGGTTGCACCGCGAACTCAATATTGATTCCCCAGCAAGCACCAGTGCCAAGTAAATTTTTGAAAAGAGATATATCTCGAGGTGAACTAATCAAAAGTATGTCACGAATACCACAATTCATCAAAGTACTTAATGAATAATATATCATTGGTTTATCATATATAGGAAGTATCTGTTTGCTTAACACTTTGGTAATAGGATGAAGACGTGTTCCAGCACCTCCTGCTAAGATAATACCTTTTCTTGTCATATATTAACTCCTATAATTCCTTATAATCATTACTTTAGACTAAAATGTTTTGATTAAGAAGATTCTAAATTTGATTAAAAAAATTCCTTAAATATTATTCTTACTTCCGCGATTTTAATACCATATTGAATTTTAACATTAAACACACTGAAAATTTTGTTTTATTCAAATCTAATAAGGACTTACCTTTTATAAGTTTAGTTAATTAATTAATTATCAATCATTTACTAAGATTATAATATTATTTCAAATTAAAATTATTTACACGGGCTAAAAGATTTTCAAGATAACTTTTAGCATCAGGAGATGTTTCGTTAGGTGCCCACGGAGCTAGTTCTTTTGGAAGTTCAGAATTAAATGGCCCGGCTTTAACTTCAATCAGAACGCATCCTTCCTGCAATGCAATGACTGTGTGCCAATCTTTGGCTGAAACTTCAGCGCCTATTGCATATTTTCTCTTATTTTTGTTTATACCGAAAGGAAAAATCTGTGTTAGATTTCCTAAATCATCAAACAAAACTAAGACCATTAACCCACGAACAGCTATTAGCAACTCATCCCTAGGATCAAACGCATGCCTATGCGGGCGAATATAACTGCCTGGTTCAATTGCATTAAATAGCCGCTGACAGGGATCTTTAAAACTTTCATGAAGATTAAAGTGTTGTCGTTTACGTCTGTTTTTTTTTGCATCAACAGAAAGTTTATTAAGGAATTCAAGATTAAAAAATTTTGTGCTCATACTTATTCTTTCTCTGAAATTGAACAAACAATCTCCTTGACTTTGTTTGAAACAGTAAATTCACGTTTGAAAAAATTTTTACATCTCACAGACAACCTTGGATCAGTTTTTATTTGGTGTAACAAACATTCTGTTAGTTGTTGAAGTTCACCAACTTGATTGCTCTCACAAACCTGACCGATCTCTTCTTTTCTGATCATCTTAGCAAGATCATTACCTTTATTTATATTAGCCAATACAGGTAAACCACTTTGTATATAGGTTAAAAATTTTCCAGGAATATTGTGTGATTTATGCCGGTTATCCAGAGTAACTATTCCTGCATCGCATTGATTAAGAAGTTCAGGAATTTCATCTGGGTCAATTTCGTCGTAAAACAATAAATTATCAAGGTTTTTTTGCTTGGCTAAAGCCTTTAAGTTTAGAAATTCACTCCCGCGTCCAACAAATAAGAAACCAACAAATTTATAATTTTTCATTTTTTCTGCTAAATCTAACAAAATGTAAATACCTTGTGCGACACCCATATTACCAGCATATAAAAAAATTTTCCGCCCAACTAAGACAGTCTGATCTATTTTAATGGAGCAACTTACCCGTGCTGGTTTATCTAGCCAATTTTTTAAAACTTTTAACTTTCGTCCAGATTTCTGCTTCCATAATTCAAAGTAATTTAAATTACCTGAAGTTTGTACACCAATCACGTCTGCTATAGAATATTGGTATCGTGCAACTGCATTTAATAAGAAGTATGAAAGCCCACGCTTAATCAAACCCATATCTAATAGCCAATTTGGAAATATATCTCGAATAATCAGGTAACTTTTACAACCACTAGATTTTTTTAGAGCTTTTACTAATGGTCCGTGAAAGATTGAAGGCGAATACCACACTATACCATCCCAACAGCTTGTAGAAATTGGGCTTTTACGGATATTCCATAACATTACAAAAGGCATACACAGTTCAGCAAACGTTCTAAATATGTGTGAGACATCTTTTGTTTTTAGTGATCTCAAACGAAGTACTTGCACACCTTCAAATTCTTCTAATACCCACGACTTATTTTGATTTTCTATTGGAACAAGGACTAAAATTGAGTGGCCCTGGCGTACAAATTCCCGCGATAAATCACGGAGTTGTACCGCAGCAGATGTACGCAATGGAGGAAAAGTATCGGTGATTAATATGAACCGCATCGAACTATACTCTGTATTTCTTCCAAACTATTCGATTAACATAATCTATGTAACTATGAATAATTCGTACCACCTTTTTACTAACATTTGACATGCTATAATCATTAACCAAACTTAAGGTTCTTTCATTACCACGTTGCTGCATAGCCAAGATTTTCAAACATTGGCGAATACGGTCTAATTCTAAACCAACCATCATTACGGACCCTTCTTCCATACCTTCCAAACGTTCATGAACTTCTCGAAGGTTAAGGGCAGGAAAGTTTAGGATAGATGACTCTTCATTGATTGTTCCGCTATCTGACAAAACAGCTTTAGCATTAATTTGAAGATTTACATAGTCGTGAAACCCTAAGGGCTTTGAGAGATTTACCAGAGGATGAAATTTTACACCCATGGTATCAATTTTTTTCCGAGTACGTGGGTGAATTGAAGCTAAGACTGGTAATCCGTTTTCTTCAGCTACCGTGTTAAGTATTGTAACAAGTTTAATAAAAGATTTTTCAGATTCAATATTTTCTTCTCGATGAGCACTAACTGCAAAGTATTTTTCTGATTGTAAATTTAAACGTTTTAATATGTCAGAAGCTTTTATTTGTGGCAAATAATAATGTAGCACCTCATACATTGGGCTCCCAGTCTTTATAACCTGATCAGGAGGTAATCCTTCTCGAAGTAAGTAATCTCTTGCTATTGAACTATAGGTGAGGTTAATATCAGACGTGTGGTCAACTATACGTCGATTAATTTCTTCAGGTACGCGCTGATCAAAGCAACGATTACCAGCCTCCATGTGGAAAATTGGAATTTTCCGACGCTTTGCTGGTATCACTGACAAACAACTGTTAGTATCACCTAAAATTAATATAGCATCAGGTTTCTCTTTAACTAGTACTTTATCAATCTCCGTAATAATGTTGCCAATAGTGTTAGCTGCGCTGGCACTACCTTCAGCACTTCTTAATAAGTAATTGGGTTTACGTAATCCTAAGTCATCAAAAAATATTTGATTTAGTTCAAAGTCATAATTTTGTCCTGTATGCACAAGTATATGTTCACAATATTTATCAAGTTCAGAAAAAACACGTGACAAACGAATAATTTCGGGTCTAGTACCAACAACTGACATCACTTTAATTTTTTTCATTTTTCTACCTTTCTAGGCACAGTGTCAGGCTTTTTTTTGTCAAATATTTCATTAGCCCAAAGCATAACAATCAGCTCTTTTTTACCAATATTGGTAACATCATGTATCCAACCTGGAATTGTTTCTACTACCCTTGGAGATTCTCCATTTGTTCTAACTTCAACTAATTCATTAGTTAGCAAATGCCTAAAACGAAAATGAGCCTCACCTCTTATTACAAGAAATTTTTCAGTTTTTGTATGGTGATAGTGACCACCTCTAGTAATTCCTGGAAGAGCCGTAAAATAGCTTAATTGACCACTATTGGTTGTTTTAAGCATCTCTACAAAAACACCACGAGAATCAGTATTTTGTGTCAATTGGTAGGAAAATTTTTTTCTTGGTAAATAACTTACATAAGTAGAATAAAGTGCACGTGTGAAGCCAGCACCTACATTTTCCACCGTCAAATTTGACTGGTATTTACTAAAGGCATGTATCTGATTAGATAACTCAGTTAAACTGACTAAAAACTCTGGCTTAACCTTCGATTGTGTAAGTCCTAACTTAGCTCTTTTGATAGAGCTTAAAATAGTTTCAACTACATCTTCTATATACACCAGTCTCAATAAAGAAGATGATTTATTAACATTGATAGGTAAATTATTTGCAATATTATAACAAAATGTGGCTACAACTGAGTTGTAATTTGGCTTACACCACTTACCAAACACTCCGGGAAAGCGAAAAATTATGCATGGGTTATTTGTTCTCTTAACTAACTCCATTATTTCCATTTCTGCTGCTAACTTGCTGCGTCCATAGGGATTATCGTGTTCAGCTTGAATCGAAGATGCGAATATTAAAGGTATATGTTTGTTAGTAGATTGAAATACCTCCTCTATGGCTAAACACAATGTTTTTGTTAGCCCATAATTAACTTTTTCAAATGCTGCTTCATCTGCAGGTCGATTTTCGCCAGCCAAGTGAACAATGGCATCAGCTTGAGATAACAATTTAGTGAATGATACAGTTCCTTCATCACCACGAACAAAAGTTATTACCCTAACGTTGAAAAGTTCATTTAAACGAACAATAAGGTTTTTACCAATAAACCCATTAGCACCAGTTACTAAGATTGAACAGTTTGAAATTCTCATTTTTTGTTAGTCTTCAATTTCAAAAACTTTACCTGCCACAACAGCTTGTATGAAGGGTAATTTCATTAACAATTCTTTCATGCTAAAAACATTTAAACGTTTAGTATTATGTGAATTATAATCAGTAGAATAAGACATTTTTAACTCTCCTTTTTCAATAAACTTATCATAATTCAAATCTCTTAAATCTGGTGGTACACGATAGTAATTTCCTAGATCTTCAGATGCAAACATTTCTTCACGACTCAACAGAACTTCATAAAGCTTTTCACCATGTCGTGTGCCTATGACTTGTAACTCATGCTTTGGCTTATGAAGCAAATCTTTCAGTGCATTCGAAAGTGTTTCAATAGTTGCAGCCGGAGATTTTTGTACAAAAATTTCACCAGGTTTTCCATGTTCGAATGCATACAAAACAAGGTTAACAGCATCGTCCAACGTCATCATAAAACGAGTCATAGCTAAATCAGTGATCGTTATGGGCTGATCATGATTGATTTGGTTAACAAAAAGTGGAATAACAGAACCTCTTGAACACATTACGTTACCATACCGTGTAACATTTATCACTGTATTATTTATATTGCGTGACTTAGCCACAGCTACCTTTTCCATCATAGCTTTACTAATGCCCATTGCATTGATGGGGTAAACAGCTTTATCTGTACTTAATACTACAACTTTCTTGACATCGCAATTGATAGCTGCTTCCAAAACATTTTCAGTTCCCAATATGTTAGTCTTAACTGCTTCAAGTGGATAAAACTCACATGACGGCACTTGCTTAAGTGCTGCTGCGTGATAAATATAATCTGTATCTCTTACTACATTCAAAACGGATTGGTAGTCACGAACATCTCCAATATAAAATTTTATTTTAGAGCTTTGGTACTTCTTTCGCATATCGTCTTGTTTTTTCTCATCTCGGCTAAATATACGAATTTCACTAAGTCCAGATTCAAGAAAACGTCGTAATACTGCGTTTCCAAAAGAGCCCGTACCACCAGTGATTAATAATGTTTTATTGTCATACATTGTTTTATCCTTTGATTTTTAATCCTACTAAAAACTCCAAAGTTTCAGCTGCGCAGCGTTCCCAAGTAAATTTTTGAGATAGCTGAAAACTTTCATGCGCTATTTTGCTTCTTAATGTGGGTGAAGTTATTAAATCACGTAATACAAGAGCTATTTCAGAAGAATTTTCAGGATCAAAGTAGACACCACCATTTCCTAAAACTTCTGGCATTGGGTTTCGATTTGAGCAAGCAATAGGTAATCCCGACGCCATAGTTTCAATTAGTATATTGGGCATATTTTCACATGTTGATGCGAACAATCCTAAGTCCGCTTTATGATAAAAAGAATGTAAAATATCAAAATTTATAGCACCATGATAAACAACCCATGATTGTCCCTTTTGACTGTCAATAGTATTATTTAATAGCTTTAGAGCCGGCAAATATGATGGACCAACCAAATCTAATACAACAGGAATTCCTTGTTGCCTTAGTATTGAAACTGCTTCTACAACATTCCACTGGTGTTTATATTTATCAATAATTGAAACGTATAAAAGACGGTAAGGCTTTTGATTATTATAATCATCTATTGGTCTTTGAATCCTTGGCTTATTTTTAAAACGTGGGTTTAAACCATGAGGAATAGTAATGATTTTGGCTTTTAGTTTACCTACGACTTCTAAAACAGTTTTTTGGGCGAATTTAGTTAAAAAGATTACTCCATCTGCATTTCGATATGAATGTGATTGTATAAACCTTAAGAGTATTAACTTAATTGTAAAAAATGACCAACCATAACGTTTTAATTCATTCCACATAAATGGTAGCATATTTCTACTCATTGTAACAATAGGTTTGAAATTACAAAAGAAACTACCACCTGGTACAAAAAGTAAATCACAACCAGTATTTCTAGCTGCTTGAGACAAATAAAAACGCTGCCATATTATTTTTATTAATCCTTTATTTAAATTAAATGTTTTATGTTTTTCTAACCATGATCGATCATCAAGAGCATTCAAAGTTTCCTCCATCCCCCAAACTACTATACGTTCTATCCCAAATTCATTAGGTTTTGCTGAACTAAGTAATTCTAGTAAATGGGTAACTCCACCACCTCTTCGTAAGTTAGTGGCATCAATACCTATTACCAAATGCTTTTTATTAGTCACGTATTCTCCAATATAATTCTACATATAAGGAATTACTATGTTACATTAAATTATAATTTAATCATTGTTATTATTAAGCAATCTACACAATTTGACAGTTTAAACAAGAAGGTAAATTTAACTTATATTCATAGAAAATTGTTTTTTAAATTTGACCAAATTATGTACATAAACTGAAAAAGCTAATATCCTAGTTATATATAATATAATTTAATTTGTTATCTAGAAAATGATGGTGATTGAGCTAATAAATTTATAATCTTAAGTCAACATCTTCACTTGCAAAAACATATTTTAAATCATAAAGGATATGGTTTTCACAACCAAACTCTCTTATTTTATTTACACCCATTGCTTTGAATTCATGGTGAGCTACAGCTATTACAATTCCTTCGTAAGCTAACGTGTCTGGTTTGTCTATTAGCATTATGCCATATTCATGTTTAGCTTCAACAATAGATACACATGGATCATAAATATCTACTTTGCAATGATAGTCTTTTAACTCTTCGAATATATCAATTACACGAGTGTTTCGTATATCTGAGCAATTCTCTTTGAAGGCGAGTCCCATGATTAATATTCTAGCACCTTCAATCTTAATTTTTTGTTTAACCATTGTCTTTATTAACTGACTTGCGACATACACTCCCATTTTGTCATTTATTCTGCGGCCAGCCATGATAATCTCTGGGTGAAAACCCATCTCTTGAGCCTTGTGCATAAGGTAATAAGGATCCACTCCAATGCAATGTCCTCCAACCAAACCTGGTCGGAAGGGTATGAAATTCCACTTGCTTCCTGCAGCTTCTAAAACGGCTTCCGTATCAATATCCATTTTGTTAAAGATCATAGCTAACTCATTTATTAAGGCAATATTTATATCGCGCTGTGTATTCTCTATAACTTTGGCTGCTTCAGCTACACGAATACTTATTGCCTTATGGGTGCCAGCTTTAATGATCTGTTGATATAATTGATCAACAAGATGAGCAATTTCAGTAGTAGAGCCAGATGTCACCTTTTTAATATTGATTAATCGATGTTCTTCATCACCAGGGTTTATACGTTCAGGAGAATAACCTACAAAAAAATCTCGATTAAATCTTAAACTTGAGTTCTTTTCAAGAATCGGCACACAATCTTCTTCTGTTGCACCTGGATAAACTGTAGATTCATAGATAATTACATCTCCACGTTTCATTACCTTACCTATAGTTTCCGAAGCTTCTGTCAATGGACCTAGATTTGGACGGTTATGCTTATCTATTGGTGTTGGTACCGTAACAATGAAACAATTTGCCTTATTCAAGTCACTTTTTTTAGAAGTTAAATTTAGATTTTTGGCTAATTTCAATTCTTCATAACTAGTCCCTAAGGTAGAATCCTTCCCTCTCTTGAGTTCATCGATTCTATTCTGATTAGTATCAAAACCCAACACACTTCTTAACTTGGCAAACTCAACTGCTAGTGGTAGCCCTACATAACCCAATCCAATTATAGCAATCCGCAAGTCAATCAGCCTAGGTGCATTTATATTCATAACCTTATTAATCCTTGTTAATACATTTAGCTTTATCATACCCTAATTGAAAATAATTAACCACGTTTTGGAGAGAAACCATTGACGAAATTTTCTACAACTAAATATCAGTTTCAAAATCAAAAAGTAACTCCAAATTCTTTTTTCCACAGTTCAAATAGCACTAATGAAAATAAGCGTTCGCTATTACTATATCCTCTTTTTTGTCCTCTAAACAAACTTTCAATTGCTCTCGGATCAAAACTACATTTTGGGTCACGCAATACCTCATTAAAAAAATTATTAAATTTAGGCCTCTTCAACCATTCAGCTAATGGTATGGAAAAACCCTGTTTGCGTTGCATATCAAAATTTGAGGGTAACAAACGGGAGCAAAGTTTTTTTAGTAAGATTTTTTTATCAATAGAAGTAGCTTTCATATTTGTTGAAACCTTACCAAATGCAAATTCAATTAAACGATAGTCTAGCAAAGGCGCTCGTATTTCTAACGAATTCATCATACTAGACCTATCTATTTTTACTAAAATATCTTCTGCTAAGTAGTTCGAAAAATCCATGCGAGTAGCTCGCTGAAGTAGATCAGGATCAGATGGAACTCGTTGTTGTCTTATTAATTCTGCGATGAAAGGCCAATTAGCGTAGGGTTTTAGCAATTGTAATCGACTTGTATAATCAAAGTACGACGCAATTAGCGGTAAGCCTTTTTCAAAATCAACAGAAAGTCCCTGTAACCAATTGCGTCCTTTAAACCCTACTGGTAATATTTTTTCCATTGAAACAGCAATACCTTTCCGAATTGAAAGAGGTATCCATCCTAATTTTTTTTTCATCCACTGCAACCGACTATAGTGCCCATAACCACCAAATAATTCATCTCCTCCGTCACCGCCTAGAGCTACTGAACAATGCTGTCGAACCAACTGACTTAATAGAAAAGTAGGTATCATTGATGAATCAACTATTGGCTCGTCAAAATGATGTGCCAAACGTGGAAGTAAATCTATATTTACATCATCCGATATTAACTCAGTGTGCATGGTCCCAAAATGATCGGAAATCAAACGAGCATGTCTAGTTTCATCTAGTTTATTATAGCCTGGAAATCTTACAGTAAACGTTTGCACTCTACTAGAACAACGGGCTGCCATGGCTGTTACTAAACTAGAATCGATACCTCCACTGAGCAGTATTCCTACTGGAACATCTGCAACCATCTGTCCACGAACTGCATCTTCCATAAGAACTTCAAGTTCATCTAATAAGTTACCTTCATTCAATCTTTCTTTTTCATAATTAAACTGTGGTAACTCCCAATAACAACCAATATCATGATGACCACTCTGTAAGTCAAAGCGTAAAAAATGTGCCGGAGGAAGCTTATTATATCCATCTAAAATACAACGTTCACCAGGCACGTAACCCATTGCTAAGTAACAGTCAAGTGCCTCCTTATCTATACACCGCGGGTTTTTTGGATTGGCCAATAAAGCTTTTAACTCAGAAGCAAATTGCAATTGACCATTAACTATGCGATAAAATAGTGGTTTTTCACCAGCACGATCACGTGCTAGAAATAACTTGCGTCTACGGGCATCATATAATGCAAAAGCAAACATACCATTTAAGCGTCCTATAAACTCTTCTCCCCAAGCAGCATATGCTGCCATTAGCACTTCTGTATCACTTAATGAGTTGAAAGAAAAACCTAAGTCAACAAGTTCTTTTCTTAAAATATGGTGATTATAAATCTCACCATTAAATACTACTGACAAACCATGCTTAGGTAAGTGCATTGGCTGATGGCCTAATCGTGAAATTTCAATAATTGATAAGCGCCTATGTGCAATACCCACACAAAAATCACTTGACCACCACTCACCAGAATCATCGGGACCACGATAAGAAATCTTATCTCTACCAACTTTTAACCAATGTTTATCGGTTTCAACAATATTTCTGGCTATACCTAATATTCCGCACATATCAACATTTCCTTGTATCCTTTATATTATTTTAAAACCTCGGAGTATAAAAACATAACTAATACATAAGATCTTTGATAAACTTGTTTTTTAAATATGATAAGTTATAATTCAATTTAATAATTATCAATTACCTTAATTTTATAGATGCTTATGGGTATGTTATATGCAAAGTTTATGATAATGAGCCAGATTTTTTTTAAAATGTTACATTATCTTAAGCCTTAAAAATACTTACAAAAACAAAGTAAGATAAATTAGAAATAACAATTTTAAAGAAACATATCAATACATTAGTAAGAAAATTAGTCTGGATATTACCTAGACAATTCTTTTTGTATAGCCAAATATAAACCTAAATAAAGATAATATTTTGTCAGAATACTTAGATCCTAAAACTTTTAAGATAATTGCATAACCATAGAAAAACCCTCCTCCATAACCTAATTTACGAAGCATAAATATATACCAAAAGTAATTTATAAGTGGTTTATCAGCATGGTAAGCAATTACAGGATAGCTATAAGCTGAAGCAATTTTTTTTAAATAATCTAGAAATTCAATTTGACACTCAATCTCAACCTGTTTTGCACAAGAAAAAAAGCCTTTCATTGTAATAATACTAGATTGAATTGTTCTTTTGCCTGGCTCAAATCCAGATTTAGCCTCGATTTCAGAGGATCCAAAATCTCCAGCATCAACTATACGATTATAGACTAAAATGTCAGGAATATATAAAACAGACCCAGACTTAAACATTTTTACTAATAAATAATTTTGATAATATAAAGTTGCATCAACAATATTTGATTGCAAAATTTTAGCTGATTTAGACTTGAATACTAATCCACTTACAAGAACAGATCTATAAAAAAGCCATGCAGCCTCCTTTTTACTATATTCCACCAAATAATCATCTTTGACATACTTATGTTCTGTTAGATTGTTTTTCAATTTTTTATAAAAAGAGGCGTATGAACGTATTATAATTTCTGGTTTGTATTTTGAAATCTTATTTGCAACTATCTTTAAACTATCTTTACTCAAAATATCATCATTACCAGATAGAAATACATAATCACCCTTTGACAAAGATATACATCTACGTAAATTAGCACTATAACCTAAGTTTTTCTTATTTTCAAAATATCTTATGGGTATACTTGTCTTTTGTTTGAAAGATTTTACCACATTAAATATTTGTAATCTTTGTGGAGAATTATCTTCACAAATAATCACTTCAAATGGCTTATATTGTTGTCTGTCAATGCTATCTAAAAGTTCAAGAAGCTCAAGAGGACGATTAAATGCGGGTATACATATGCTTATTTTTAAACTATTGATCATTCTCAACACAATGATCAAAAGGTTTTTTGTAATAAGACGATGATAAAGACGAAAATAAATTGTTTTTATTCATAAAGATTTTTCCTTAACAAATTAAATACTTAAAAGAAATCTATTGTTATGTAAAATTAATATGTAACCTATTAAAATTAAAAGGTTAAAATAAGATTTTATCTTAAATATCACTTTTAAACTAATTAATCCACCATATAAAAAATATTTTTTTTAATTTTAAATTGTGAATTACATTTTTCACATACGATCATTTTATTAGATTTTCTTTTAACGGTATTTGATAAACATTTTTGACATTTCATAAGGGGCAATATATCTAAATTTCTATTTCTTCCATTCTGCGAAAAAAATAATCTAACAAAACGAAGTAAAAGTAACCTGATCTTGCCTTTTAGTCCTAATTTTAAATTATGAGTTGTATCTGCGTCTGGTGGAGTCCAACTTGCATTTGCATCAGGGTTCAATATCTCAAAATTTATTCTGTTTTTCCAAAAATATCTTGTATGAAATAGTGAAGGATATCCAGGAATAGTTTTTTGACTTATAATATCTTTTGCACGTTTTTCATAGAGCTCAACTAATTCTTCATCAATAATCCAAGATGTTTTTTTTTGTATAGTTAAAACTTTGTTTTTTACAGTTACTTCTAAACGGTGGTCTTTATAAGGATTAATACGCTCCATAAACGCGTCTGGAGTTTCAATATAACCTGCATGGGCCACTCTTTCGAGCTCTTTTAAAAATTGCTCAGGGTAAGGGGTATGCTCCAAAACATGTGCAGCTATAACAAAATCAAAAACCTTATCTTTAAAAGGTAAATTTTCTCCAAAAGATAAAACAGTTGGTCGATCACTAACTAGAGCTTCCCAATGTCTCTCACGTGTTTCTTCATGAGCGTCTACCAAAACATTTGACCTTGGATAGGGGTTTCCCCCAGACCCAACCTCCAAAACTAATGCATTAGCAGGAATACCTAAATTAAATCTACGTGTAGTCCATTTTAATTTATTTAATATTAATTTCATGTCTAACTATTACTCTTTGGCAATTGATTAAGCAAATTATCCATACGTGATGTTACATCATGCTTATCATTAATAACACGTTTCCTTCCATTTTTAGCAATTCTCTCACGTAATTCATCATGGTGAAGATAATAAGTTATTTTTTCTATCAAATCATCAGGGTTATGAAAAAATACTGCGTCTACCCCATCTTTGAACAAACTCCCAAGTTCTTCTGTATATTGACATAACATCAAAACACCCATAGCTGGTATTTCAAAACATCTTCTCGTATAGGTATCACGGTTTAATGATGAAAGAAAACAAAGTGCAATTTTAGCAGATATTATAGTTTTCCTGTACAAATATCCTCTTACAGGTAATATAGGCTTGTATTTTTTTAAAAAGCTATATTTGGGAGCACTATCCCAGTCAGGACCAAACAAGCCAAATGAAAAATTAGATTGAGCAATTTTTTCTATATACTTAATCCTACTATCCTTTTCATAATGCCCTACAAAAACAACATCATATTTCTTTGATATTTCTTCATTTTTCGTGATGGGATAGTCTTTTTCTGAAACATACCACGGCATTAGGAGATCTACTCTTTTAGCGCCAGATTTTAAATATTTCCCAATGTTATGTCTACGATAAGCTAAAACTAGGTCATATACAAGTAAACAATTGATAAAATGCCGCCAAAGCCAAGTTGAATTGTTAGGCGCAAATGGATCATCATTATTATAACCAATTATATAACAATTTGGTAAGGATTGATTAAGTATAATTATTGTCTTAGCCGTTATATGAGTACCTCGATAAACAAAAATTACATTAGGCTTAAATTTTTTTGCCTTTTTGACTAACTCTTGATTTATCTTTCTAATTATTGGGCCAAAAATAAACTTGTTTTGTAACTTAAGCCAAATTTGTAAAAGAACTTTTTGCGAGTTAAAATAATTATGCCAATAAAATACTGCAACTTTATGACCTAATTTTTTAAAGGCATTATATACTGCAACTTCGTGGATTATCGAATGTCCATCTCCAACAACTAATATTTTCATTTTTTTACTTTTAATTCAAAAACTAAGTTTCTAATTCTCATTACATTTACTCACGGATAAACTTGAAATAAAATCTGCCATACGCATAGCCAATGCTACAATTGTAAGACCAGTATTGACAAAACCGCTTCCAGGTATAATTGAACCATCACATACAAACAAATTTGAAATGCCATGCACTTGTCCATTGATATCACATACTCCATTTTTAGGAGAAACTGATAACCTTGCAGTTCCCGAATGGTGAGATGAAGAATATACTTCCTTAAACCATTCTGAAAACAAATATGTCTCCTTAATCTTAGGCTTAAGAATTTTTAAGAATGATTGTATTGATTGATTTATAGTCTCGATATAGTCTTCGTCAATTTCCCAACGTCTATTGATTGTTGAACTGTCATCTTCTTTCCAAATTGCACAGTAAGATGATGGAGTTTGCTCCGCAACCATAAGTATCGAATATTTACTAGTTGGTAAACGCAACCCGAACTTGAATGACAAGATTTCTAATATATCATCAATTTGTGTTATTAAACGCCAATAGTTAATTGGATTTAATGGAAAGTTTCTTAAATCATTAAGCACACCTATAATTTTACTTCTTGGCTTAGCAAGCCTCAAATGATGCGATGGCCGTAATTGGAATGATATATTAAGCCCTTTAAAATCAAATGAAAATGGTATTCTAACATTTGCATTACCTTCCTTAGTCTTAATTGGATAATTCCAAAACTTATAAAGAGGCTGATCTAATTTTACTTCAGCAACAATTGCAACAGGATGATCTTCATAATGAATCCCAGCATGATTAAGACACTCTAAAGGCAAAGAACATCTTAACTTCTTGAGCAACAAAGGAGAGCTTAAACCACCTGCAGCGAGCACAAAATAATCTGCAGACAGATTCATATACCCACCCCCCTTTTTAAGAATTTTAATTTCTTTAATACTTCCAGCTTTATTCGGTATCAATTCAACCACTTCTCCATTTATAGTTTTGACCTTATTTTTAAGAGCTAGTTTTTCCCAAGGATTAACTCTTGATTTGGGTATAAACATTCCTTGTGTCAGCAGCAATTTTGGAAACCCCATATTTATAAGGTTTTGCCTTAACTTTTCAACAAATTTCAATATATGCTCTCTATTTGTACCAGAAAGTATGGAATATGCTTTCTCATAATAAGGGGTAATCGTGTCTTTAGAAAATGGCCATTTTTTCTCAAAAACATTTCTGTTAATTTCCATTAATGCATTATGCCAAGCCTTGGTGGTACCACCAAAGCCAGATTCTATGTTCGGATATGTAACTGCAGGACACGCAACGTCTAATACACGATCTCTAAGTAAAGGTTGTCCATCTGAGAGCTCTACAACCGTTACTTTAAATTGCTTAAAAAGTCCCGCAGCAAGACAACACCCCCCTAGACCTGCGCCAATGATGACTATTTGTTCCTTCAAAATTTGACCTTAACTATTTTAAATTTAATTTTGGATAGAATAATGCTACTACAGAAATATTGGTATTCTGGTCCAGTTGGAACGTAGGATATCTTGTTAGGAATATGGTTTCGCAACTCTCTTGAATTATTAAACCTAAAAGAAATTAATTTTCTTAATTCATATTGTAAAAAACTTAACATTAACCAGATTGGTGTCAGTTTCAAACCATAAATAAAATTAGTAATTAGGTCATTGGAAAAACGATACTTATATTTACAATCTTTAAATACCATTGAGGTATTCTTATTTACTAGAGTTTTACTTGTAGTGTCGTATTTATTTTTAAATTTGATCAGCATTTGCCCGAAAGTACTTATACCTTGGTAAACAAATATCTTTAGGTATTTTTGTTTTATTCCCACTTTTATTAATTCTTTTAAACTTAAGTTCCAAAACCAAGATAAAAACACATCAACATAAATATAAGCAAAATTATTTTTTCCCATCTGGGGCAAATGTATGTAATTATATTTTGATATACTCTTATATGTTTTATTAGCCTTGGTGTCTTCACCAAGTACGACTGGCAGATATATCTCTGAAATATTTAAAAGTCTAGAGTATCTAGACAAAAACCATGATTGAAGTCTTTTTGTGAAGGTATATAAGTCAAATCGGAATATTTCCTTAAGTTCCTTTGGAGTTTTAAGAACATCTGCTGAAAGAGTTGATTGTGTATTAAAGAAAATTATTTTTCCCTGCCAATAATTCTTTTTAAGTACAGAAAGAATTTTTAGAAGCAAAGTTAAATTAATTCGAAAGTCACGATGATGATAAGCTAAATAAACTACTAGATCTGCTTTTGTACATTCCTCTAACAATAAATTCCAAAAACTAGACCTATTTTCAATATTTCTTATTTTAAAACATATAACTTTGGAATCTGACGGTGCGTAAGCTACAAGTTTTTTAGAAATTACTTTACCATTTGCAACCACTCCTCTCATCATAAACCTAAAGTCTGACGTAATAAATGCATTCTATGAGACCATTTATGTTCTGCACATGATCTTGCCCTACCATTCATTGCAATCTGAAGTCTCTTTTCATCGTTTCTTAGAAAATAATTAATCTTATTAATGCAGTCATCAATATTTGAATATGTTAATATTTCTTTTCCAATAATGAAATGATTTTCAAGCTGTGAATTATGTGATGTCAAATATAATGCTCCAGACATAGGTGCATCAAAATCACGAAGTTTTAAAGTAGTAAGTTTTCCAGAATGTCCTACAAGTCCTGAGCCAATAATAATCTTAGATCGTCCAAAAAGGTATGGTACTTTATCTCCAGGAATATGTCCTTTGGGAAAAAACTTCCCATATGCTTCTACACGAATGCCAGCTTTTAAACACTTAGAAATAAGTTCTTCTCGCTTTCCGTAACAATTTCCTACAAAAAGCACATCAATTACTTTTTTTGCTTGTGGATAAAAAATTTTTTCATCTGATGCAAATGGAAAATAAATTGCAGGATAACCAGCCTTAATGTATCTAGGAATAATCGAGGGTGTTGTATGCAGGTTAAGATCAACTGCTGGCCCTAGTGCAAATGCCCCTTTCTTTAAACCACCTTCAGTTCTCCAATGTTGTGGAAGCATATCGTCCATAGCCATATTAACAATAGGTACTCCCAAACTTCTAATAGAAAGAAGTGTTTCAAGAGAAACACTAGGAGCTGTAAAAGTTCCAATAATGAAATCGATTTTTTTATGTTTATTAGCTTTATAGATTGATGTTATTATGTGATTTTGCCACTTCCGGTATTCGTCTATGGACAATTTTAACCCTTTAGGAACATTGATTCCATAATTACCAGAAATATTAATGTAAGTTTGAACATTTCCTATACCTTCTAAACCTTGATAAAAACCTTGCATTTCATGATCATAATATGTTCCAAAAAAAAAGATATTTAATCGAGGAGCTCGTGTTTTATTTTTCTTATCTTTAAGTCTGCCTTGAAGTAATTTACCAGCAATTTGTTTGCTATCGTGCGAAGAGTATTTATTCCAGAAGTCACCATAACGAAATCTATTGATTAAAAATTCAATATCTAAAGCAAAACCTTTAATTGTTGTATTTATCTTTCTAGCAGTCTTTTTTTTCTTCAATTGATCAATTGCGTTACGTAACATTTTTTATTTCCACTTATTAATCATTTTAAGTAAAGAAAAGGTTGAAGAAGATATTAGCAGACATGTAAAAATTATGTAAAAAAAACTCAAAGAGCTACTGTATAGAAAAAGAGACATGAATAGAGCCAAAAACATTATTAATGGTCCAAAAGCAATATTATTAGATATAAGTTTAGTGGCAACAACGTTTGCCATATTTGAGTAAAGTAATTGATTTCCAAGTGAAATCATATGACTTAAAATTAGTACAGCGAAAGGTATGGTAAAAATATTTGAATGAGCAAAAATTAGGAAGTAGGCCATAGTACCGATCCCAACACCAAAGCCAGTACCTTCAAGGTTGATATTAAATAAATCCAGCCCTAAATCGGGTATGACTGTATCGGCACGGCCACCACTAAAAAAATACTTTATCATGGATACCCAAGTGTCATATGCAATATACTGATAAGCGAGCACCATGTCTTGTGCTCCAAAAAAACGATTAGAAATTCCCGCTATATTTCCTAATATACTTTGATCGTTTATGACCATTATTTCAAATGACTTTGAGAAAGCATCACTCAAGATAAATGTATCAGTAGTCCAAGTATAATCTCTGGATGCAGAGACAAGCATAAAGCTAAAAAAGCTTATAAATAAAATGACGACTAGCATGAAATATCTTTTTTCAAAAAATGAAAAATAAATCACTGGAAACAGACTTATTACAAAAACTGAACGACTACCTGAACATATTCCAGCTATAAGAGCATAGCTAAGAATGAAAAATACTATTAGCCAACTACGACTTGACTTAGAAAACAAAATAAAAATAATCAACGGCGCAAAATACAATCTAGTGTAATAAGTAATACCCGTTAAACGATAAGGTAAAGGCTCATTAAGCATCCCCAATACGCCTATATTATTAATGGCCATGAAGTTGTTTAGCGGAAGCATAACGAGACAAACAAAAATAATTAGTTGAAAATCGTAAGCAATTTTATTTTTGGTTAACTTAAAAGTTTTTATTGGTTTTTTTTGATTTAAAAGTGCAGGTCTAATGCTATTTTTAAAGTAGATATGATCTAAGATTTTAACATTCCATATTAGTATTATGTAAATCAAAACTACCCAAAGATAAATTAAAAAAAACTCATTTAACTCAAATTGAAAGTTGCCAACTGAGCTAAAACCTGATGTTCCATATTTATTTTGATTAACCCAAAAAAAGGGTGCTCCAACAGCCTGGGCCAAAAACATAAACATAGAAAATATTTTCAATATAAGATTACCGGAACGAAAGGCTCTCCAAGTTAAAATTCCAAAGATAGGAACAAATAAAAAGGAAATCAAAAAAGCATCCAAATCTACAAAAGTTAGATAAATTAGCCACACCAGCCAGATAAAAAAACCTATGCAAATAAGGCTTAAAATATTCTGATTTAACATTTAAAAGTACACCTAATTGTCTAAATTTTAAGATTAACACATTCTATTTGGAAACAAATAAGATCTAATTTTTTGGAAAAAAGGGATCAAAGTGTATTGCGCAATGAAAATAAATCCAGCAAAAAACGTTAAACAAACCTTTTGATAAAAACTTAAATCAATAACCCACACTCGTGGTAATATAGTTTTAATTAAAATAAGCCAATTTAAATATATAACATTTTTCTTTGTTATGAAACGACTATGGCCCCAACTAGAAGGTACTGTTTTTCTAGGCTTGCTACGATAAGCAAATAGTGGAGTTCTTATACTATCAATTTGGCCTTTATGTATTATTTTCCATAAGAACCCAATATCTCTACTACCTGTAAAATCCTTATATCGGTTACTATAAATAGGAAAAGGAATTGCCTGTTGTACTAATTTAGTTCGAAACAATCCCATACCTAGTGGTAAAACAATTGGAGATCTAATAAATAAATATAGGTTCTTAAAAATTTTATTTTCTGGCTTCATAAAAATCTTCAATCCACTCGGTGAACGGTTACCTTTTTCGTCTATCCATTCATAATTAAAGTAAACTAAAATTATATCATTGCGATTGTCAATTCGATCAACACAATTAACCAAACATAGTGGATCATAAACATCATCGTCCCCAACAAGCATAATATATTTACCTTTAGCTTGTCTGTAAAGCCATTCTTGGTTAGCAGTAAGACCCTTATTGAAAGAATGGCGATGATAAATGATACGAGAATCTTTAAGCAAATACTCTTGACAAATGTCACTGGTGCTGTCGTTTGAGGCATTATCAGCAATAAGTAATTCAAAGTCGGTAAATGATTGCGCCAATAAAGATTTAAGCGTGTCTCGCAAAAAAGCTTCACCATTATATACTGGCAATACAATGCTTACTAATGGACGCTTTAAGCAAGTATTTATATTATTTGACATTTACTTGCCTTCAAAATTTTTAAAAACTGAATCTATAATTATAATTAAACGAAATTATTATTTTGATAAATAAGTTAATTAGGAACATTGTAATTTATTTTTAAAAATTCAAACCTCAAAGTACGCAAGGCAGCTATCATAACTAAAACGCTTTAAATTAAAGTTTCCAATATCTTTATAATCGAGAAGAGCTTGAGTTTCGCCTTTAAAATTTTGATAATTATATTCATCAAAGGCAACTATTGCACCTTTGGGCATTTTTGGTACAAAATGTTTAAGAGCTGTCAAAGTTGGCTGGTAAAGATCGGTGTCTAAAATCAATAAAGCGCAAGTAAAAGCTGGATTTTCATCTAAATATTTTGGAACCGTTACTGTTATGTCCCCTTTAACTAGCTCAAAACGATCAATTTTGTTAACTGGACGTAAAGTATCGATTGCTCTAAGTGCTTTCTCAATAGTATAGTATGAAGTATCTGAAAAATTTTTTGAAGACACATCCTGAGGATCTTTTTTATCGTCAATGCTTGCAAATCCTTCAAATGTGTCAAAACCGAGGAAGCGCCTATTAATTGCATATGGCTCAAGAATTATTGACAAATGAGCTAACCAAAGAAAAGAGTTTCCCTGATAGACCCCGCACTCTACTATATCACCAGGAATGTTTAATACTTTTTTATATAATTCGTATCTACTAATTAATGTCTGAACAGCAACTCTGTTGCTGAAAAGGTTTGGTGCTGAAGCAAGTAATTCTTTAGGAGACAAATTAATAAGATCAGATATAATATTATTATAATTAGACTCACCAGAAGTTAAATTTCTATTAGTCATTTTTTACCTATTTTAAAATTGGAAGTTTAGCCTACAGGAAGCATATATTTTTTATAATTCCCACTAGCCTTGTTATCTATATTTTTTGGGTTAATGTAATTTGCATGAGCTGGGCAGACTCTATAGTCAATACTAAACCTTACAAATGAAGTAGTGTTTGGGGATGAGCCATGTAAGTGTTGTCCAGAAAACGCTACTTCAGAACCCCTCGGTAAAACAATATTACTTCTGTCATCCATATCTAAATCGTCAAGAGGTACAGGATGAGGTCTGACTTCTACACCAACATTAGCTTCTGCTTGAGGACGGTACTTTGTATCCCATTCATCCAAATCAAATATCTCAGAGTTGTTACTGATCTTTCGACTAAAATATGATGGAGCAATATAAAAAGTTGAATTTTCGGTTACGTTAGAAACAGCCATCCAGTGATTTAGTTGATCTTGTCCAGCACCATACCAAGTGTCGCGATGCGGCTTGTAGTTATATGATATTCCTGATGATAAAAAGTTAGAATTTGGAACTATTCGAAGTCTTGGAACATCAAAAAGGAAGTCGTCATCTTGATAAAGTTTGTATCGATCACGTATTAAATCTTTTAATAATTTTTTAGTGTGTTCATCATTGGTAAAAATATTTTTACATTTTTTTGCCTTGGAAATAAACAACTGAACATCAATATCATTGCTTGTATTTATATCTTCGATTTTTGATTCAAAAATTTCTTCTACGATATTAATTGCAAACTCACACAGAGCCTGACTTGAGTGTGATGCAATAAGGAACATCAACCCTCCTTTATATATATCTGAAATATTAGCTTTATCTTCTTGAATAATGCTTGGCATTTATTTTCTCCCATACCTTAAAAACAGCATAAAATAACTCTTTATTTCATATTAGAAATTGTTAAAATTTATTTTTAGTTTTGTTAAATCTATCTGGAATTTCCATATTTTTTATATAAAAACTTTTTAACATGTGAACGTATTATAGGCAACCCAATAAATAATACTATTAAAGCAAAAATATAGGTGGCTGATAGATATATTAATGTTTCTATTAATCCCATAATATCAGGCTTAAGTTGCCACATTATGAAGACAGGAGTAAAAGAAAGAATCATAGGAAAACATACATCCGACCAATACCAACGCCATTGCTCTTTTTTCAAAAGTCGACGATGCATCAATGGAATAGTAAATATAAAGTATAATAGCTGTTGAATTGGCCAAGCCCAAACTGCACCATCTATTCCATAATATTCCGTCAATATCAAAAGAAGAACCCCAAAAATAACCACAGATAAGATTCCAAATCGCAATGCTAATGAAGTCCATCCTGCTGCAAGTTGTAAACCATAAGGAATATGTAGAATACCATTTATAAGAGTGCCTATTACTAAAACACTGATTATTGGTGCTGTAGCACTAGCAAGGTTTTGATTTTGTAACCATAGTTGTATTAATTCTTTAGAGAAAAAAATTAAAACAGCAACAACTGGGAACACTACAATTGCAAGGAGTTGAGCGCTCTTATGATAAAAATCTGCTAAATCTTTTTCTGACCCTAAAGTTATGAGATTTGTTAAACGTGGATAAATAGCTGAATAAACAGGGCCAAACAATCGGTATACATTCATACTAACAACATTAGCTATAGCATAGTATCCAAAAACCTCAAGTGTCAAAAGCTTACTAAGAATGATTTTATCTAGTTGTAATAGTAAGCTACCAATAAGACTAATTCCTGCTATTCCTGTTGCAAAGCGCCATATATTTGATAAGATCTTTATTCTGAATCTTGATCTTTTGCAGTGGGTTGGGAGTCTTGTCCATAATAAATATATTACTATTAGAATATGTGCTAGACTCACAATCAGCTGTGTCCAAAAGAATGCTTCAATAGTTGCGGATATTTGCCATAGGACCAGCATAGACAAGAGCCCACGGGAAAGAGCCATAATACTATTAACTAAGTTTAGTATAACCTGCTCTTGTAGTCCAATTAGCCCTCCAGAGTAAAAGCCAAGAGGCCATTGAACTGCAATTATTAAACCCATTATAACTACTGATGACTCTACGGACTTAACTGATAGCGTTTGACTATTAACCCAATCATGAGCAAGCCATGGTGCAATTAAATAAACTGTAATGCCTATCATTAATCCAATACCGATATAAGGAATTTCTAGTGTGCGTAACAGATCACGCATTTCTCTAGCGCTATCTGGCAAAACTGCTAGACGAGCTAACTCACGTGTGAGAGTTTGAATTAGGCCCATATCCAATACTGCAAACATTGTCAAAATAGTTGTGAAGATAGCTACTAAACCATAGGCCTCTATACCCAGAAAATTTATGTATACAGGTAGGAATATCAAACTCATAACGCCTGTAAATAGGCTACCGCCAAAGTTAGCAACAATATTTTTCTTGATTCTATTCACTTGATACTATTCACGAGTTTGAAAAACTAGATCAATTTTGACAAATAAGACAAATTGAACCAAAACTTCTTTGTGGTAAAAATTTATTTAAAAAGGCATCAGCTTTAATTGCATGCTCCATTTTTTTTACTTCATTGGCAGTTAAAATAGGTTTGCTCTTTGAAAGATTTAAGTTACCTTGTTGCACAATAATAGGCCGAATTAAACCCCATGGAATAGTAGTTACCTTTTTAAAACCTGCTTGTAAAGCTACCATCTTAATTTTGGAAGCCTCAAATAACCAGAGATCAGTTGGACTAGGCTCTCCTTTATAGCGATGGCGTGCAATTTCATTTACAAGTTTAATTGAAAAAATTGCTAACGGCCAAATTCCCCACTTTCTACTCTCAACTACAGTGGCCATAATAGAAGGTTCATGAAGAGAGATAAATGTACCACCTGACTTCAACATAGCTGCAACCCGTGAAAGCACCTTTGGAACATTGTGAAAGTGATGAAGAAAAGAGTTACCTATTATAATATTGAACCGATTATTAAAATCAAGGTTATGCATATCACCCTGCAACCAATTAATTTTTTTATCTGGATAGTTCCCGACGATTAACTCCTCTGCAAGCTTCAATTCTGTCAAGCTTATATCATTCACGATTATTTTTTTTGGTTGACAACGTTTCAATAAATGATACGTGAGAAATCCTGTGCCTGCACACACCTCTAAAACTTCTGCCTCATTAAAGACCTTCGGGGAAAGTCCTGCCCTTTCTAGTTTAATCCAAATTTCTTCTCCAAATACCGATTGAGTTCTAAATTCAAGACCTGTATCATTTGCTTTATTACCTTTAATGATATGTTGAGCAATTTCTGATGGTGCTACATAATGTTCTGAAATAGATTTTTGTAAAACGTTAGAAAAACTTATATTTAACATGAAATTACCTTTTTATAAATTTGCCGAGCGCATGATTCATCTGACATATTACCCAAAGTCCATTCTCTGGGTCTAAACTGATCACGATGGTTTTGCCAGTAAAAAAATTGTTTTTTAAAATGTTCAAAGTCATTAAAAAATAAACCATTTTGATCACACAAATATGGTGCAGTAGAAACATTTAAGATACGACTATTTAATAAATACTGATTATTGCGCCAAAGCAAAGTAGGAACATTAGCTGACCAAGCCTCAGCCCAAGCAATACCTTGACTCTCCACGTGCACAAAACCTAACATCAAACAAGATTTTTTTAATAGTTCGCAGTAATCTTGATGATCAAATTCTCCATACCTTAGAATATTGATTTTCCATCCTAATCTTTGTAAGTAAGTGGCATAAGGCACGATTGAATCAATTGGACCTACACCTTGCTTTTCAAAGATCAATATCTCGTCAGACATCATAGATGGATCCGGTGACCAAAAAAAAGTATCTACGCCAGTAGGCCAAGAAAAAATACGCTCTTTAAGAAGGGGGTTATCTTGAACATAGTGCTCAAGCACCCAATTACACGGCACAATGACAGCATCTATTTCAGGTGAAGCTATAATCGAGTTGTAGTCCGTTGAGAAATTCACAATATTTGGTCCAGCAAATAATTTTTGGATTTTTCCAGATTGTTTTAATTTTATAGCTTGCCTAAGCGTTCTTACACCTGCCAATACAATCACTATTTTAGCGAGTTCAGATAATTGAGTAGGGTTATAATTTGAATTAACCCCAATCTTTGCAAATCCCTCAACCAAGCTCCTAGTTACAGCAAAATGACCTCGAAAATAAGGGTGGTTAAAAAAATTTCTTTTTATTAGCTTATGTTTAGTGGACCTGTAAAAGGACCTGGTTATTTCAGACACAAAATATCTACCAATTGGCAAAGGGTTAGTTAAAACTGATATTTCTTGATTGTTCATATTTAGTCGCCTGTTAAATCTACTTCTAGCGAATACCGTTAATTGCGATAAATAATAAGAATATTATAATGGAAAAATAATTGAAGATAAATGATTAAATTATCATTTATTCAGTTACTCGCCTTAAATATCCATCAGGCGCTACTGTAATCAAAAGTTTATCCTGAATATCACTGTCAACTTTAAATTGAGGATGGCTTTTCAAGTATTCGAAAACAGCAGTTTTTGGATTATTACCAATGTCCCAAGGGCGGTCAGAAAAGCTATTAGAGGGCATATCTTCTATTACTGTGTCAAACACAATACAATAACTATCTAAGCTAGTAAGGGGGGCATATGCATTTAACTCTGCCAATACATGAGTATGTGTATGATTTGAATCTAAACAAACCATAATTTTTTTATAATCCTTAGCTAAACAATGTACTTGCTCAATAATCTTAGAATCAATACTTGAACCTTGAATCATTTTTATGCGAGATGCCATAGGATGTGCATCTATAAATTGACGGTTATGCACACGAATATCTATATCAATTCCTAGTACCATACGCTTAGATTCACTAGGATCCATAGTTGCACCCAACTTAATAGAATCACACATGTCTAACAATGCAAGCATTGACGCGCTCATTATTAGTGACCCGCCATGTGCAATACCTGTTTCAATAATTAAATCTGGTTGAATTTCCCATATAAGTTCTTGTATCGCCACCATATCTTGAGGATATTGGATTATAGGACGACCTAGAAATTCAAAATTATAGGGATATTTATATTGAAAAGATGAATTGAAAAAATCGATTTTTGCTCTACATAACTCTTTATCATTAGTCTGACCAATGATATGACTTGCACACTCTTTTTTAAATTTTTGATATTCTTTCACTATTTACTCCAATAATAATCTTTTAAACCATTAGCTAATTCAACAGTCTTCATCCAACCAAGCTTAGATAATCGATCATTATTACCTACCAAGAAGTTTGCCTCTGTATGATGCGACGACATTAAATCCAAAATCTTATTAGGAGAAGCTGACATTATTTTTGCAAGCAAACACACAACTTGACGAACCTTTTTAGGTTCTCCTGAAGAAATATTAAAACTTCCTGAAGCATTATTCTTACATATTGTAACTAAGGCACTGGCAACATCAGTTGCATGAAGAAAGTCACGATAACTATCTCCACTGATAGGGAAAGGTTTTTGTTTACCCTCAAATACTTTTGCTAATGACGGCAAAAGTCGACTTGCCTTTTCACCTTTTCCATATGGAAAGAATAAACGTCCCCATGCCAATGGTACATTATACTTTTTACTGATATTTCTACAAATCTTATGGGTTGTATCCTTAGCAATTCCATAAATAGTAGAGGGGTTTTTTGGCGTAAGACCTTCAATACAAAAGCCATATTGCCAATCATACTCAGCACATGTACCCGCAATAGTAACATGTTTACCGCCTTCTTGACAAAAAGCCTCAATTAAACTTGTTGTTGCCTTTATCCAATCAATATTCAATTTTGATGACCAATATTTGCCGTGCTCAACATACCAAGCCAAGTGAATAATATGTGTAACCTTTGCTTTTCTAATAATTTTTGAATAATCCCTAATATTAAGTAAATCTAACTGAATATGTTTATGGCTATAATCCTTTAGTACACGACTAACTGTTATAAAATCTATTTTTTCTGATATGAGCTGATTAACTAAATATTGTCCAACAAAACCAGTAGCTCCAGTGATTAATATCCGCATTATCTAATCCTTACGGAAGGTACAAAAGTTACAAATTTCCCCCCATGTTCTCTAATAAATTTATTCTGTTGTATCACTTCTTCTGAAATATTCCATGGAAAAATAACAACATAATCTGGTTTTGCATCTCTAAGATGATCTGGTGACAGTACTGGTATGTGGCTGCCTGGTAAATAGAGGCCTTGCTTAACTTTTTGTGCATCACAGACAAATGAAAGCAAATCAGGCTTAATACCAGCATAGTTAAGAAGCGTGTTTCCTTTAGCTGCAGCGCCATAGGCAACTACTTTTTTGCCATTTCTTTTTTTTTGTATAAGAAAACTTATAAAATTATCTTTTATCATATCAGCGCAAGACTGAAAGTTTAAGTAGGTTTCTAACTTCTTTAAACCTTGTTTGGATTCTTTTTTTAACAATTCATCCACCGAATATTCAGTCTTGCGAGAGTTATTATAATGACAGCCATAAATACGTAAACTTCCACCATGAGTATTCAGTTCTTTTACTCTAAAAATTCTGAGACCTACTTTTAAAAAAATTTTCCTAACTGTAAAAAGGGATAGATAAGAAAAATGTTCATGGTATATGGTGTCGAATTGCTTTAATTCAGTTAAGCGCATCAAATGAGGAAATTCTAAAGTAATTACACCATCCGGTTTTAATGCTGCTTTTAATCCTTTAGTAAAATCGTTAATCTTTGGTACGTGGGCATAAACGTTGTTACCTACAATTAAATCTGCCTGCCTCCCCTCAGAAAAAAGTTTTTTTCCAAGAGATTCGGTAAAGAATTTTCGAAGAACGGGTATATTTAATTTTTCAGCAGCATCAGCAGTACTATCTGTAGGCTCAATACCTAAGCAAGGTATCCCAGCTTCAATAAAATTTTTTAGAAGATAGCCGTCATTACAGGCTATCTCAATAACATGGCTTGAAGTGTTTAGATTAAGATCTTGGATTATTTTTTTAGTATACCGCTTAGCATGCAAAAGCCAACTACTGGATGTACTAGAAAAGTAGGAATATTTTGCAGTAAAAAGAGACTTAGCATCAGCATAATCTTCTGTTTGTACTAACCAACAATTATCACATATTTTGACTTTAAGAGGTAAATATTTCTCTGGAGAAGCCAAATCTTTTTCACACAGATATGCATTAGAAGGGGGAGCAAAGCCAAGATTGATAAAAGTATGTTGCAAGACTTTTCTACAGTGGCGACAATTCATTGTATATGGATTCCTTTAAAGTCTTTTTTTAGAAAAAGATGAGTTTTATCGCGCTGAGATCGATAAGTAATAGCAGTTGGCCATTTGATTTTTAAAGCAGGGTCTAACGCATTCACGGATCCTTCACTTTCTTTGTGATAGTCAGCGTTATGAATATATATCATCTCACAGTTGATTGTCAAAGTCTGAAAGCCGTGCGCAAAACCTTCGGGAATTAAGAAGCTTTTATTATTTTTATCAGTAAGCAGAACTTCATGATAATGCAAGAATGTTCGTGAACCTTGTCGCAAATCAACTGCAACGTCCCAAACCTTACCCTTCAAACAAGTTACTATTTTTGTCTCAGCGTAGGGAGAATATTGAAAATGAAGACCTCGAACGGTTCCCTTCTTTTGAGTAAGGGTACGATTTATTTGCCTTATAGTTTTACCTCCCATAAATTGACCTAATGATTCTTGACAAAAAAATCTTTCAAAAGACCCACGCTCGTCCCTAATAGGCAAGCGTTCAATCACTTTAAGGCCTTCAATAGATGTTGGCTTTAAAACAAATTTATTCATAACTTTTCGTATGCCTTAATTTGCTCTATGGATATCTCAGCCATTGATTGATTTTTTTTCCATGATTGATGCCAATCTAATGTTTTAGCAAGAGCAATTTCTAATGGCCAACGAGGTTTCCAACCAAGTTTAGTCTTTGCTTTTGTACTATCTAATTTTAAGAATCCTGCTTCATGTAATTTTATAGAATCATCTACTACCCAAACACTTTTTGGTATATTTTTGCAAAGATGTTCTACAATCCAGGAAACTGCTTTTGTATCTGATTCTAGTGGACCAAAATTCCAAGCTTCAGCAAATTGTTCGCCATTCAGTATAAGTTTCTCTGCCAACATTAGATAACCAGAAAGAGGTTCTAAAACATGTTGCCAAGGGCGAACAGAGTTAGGTGAACGAATACGTAACGTTTTACCAGTATCTATAGCCCTAAAAAGGTCAGGAATTAAACGATCTTTCCCCCAATCTCCACCACCAATTACATTTCCTGCTCTTACGCTTGCAAGATGAGTTCCAGATTCCATAAGAAATGATTTTCGGTAGGAAGATGAAATCAGTTCTGCACATGCTTTGCTACTTGAATATGGATCATGCCCACCCAAGCTATCGTTCTCACGATAGGGCCAAAACCATTCTTTATTATCATAACATTTGTCTGTAGTAATATTAACAATCGCTTCAACAGTTTCAGCTTTTCGCACTGCTTCTAAAATATTGACTGTACCGATAATATTAGTCGTAAAAGTTTCAAGAGGTGAGTTGTAAGACTCACGAACCAATGACTGGGCAGCCATGTGAATTACAACTGATGCTTTAGATGAATACATTGATGATATTAATTTATCTAAATCTCTAATATCGCCAATCGTAGAGCTCTCTATACGATCCTCCAGCTTAATTTCTGAGAAAAAATTTGGATTAGAAGGCATTTCAAGCGAATAACCATGAACTTTTGCCCCAAGCTCAGACAACCAAAGAGCAAGCCACCCTCCTTTGAAGCCTGTATGACCAGAAAGGAATACTGACCTATTTTTCCAAAAAGCTTGTTTCATTTCCACACCTTCCAAGGAGCTCTATTGTCTACCCACAACTGATTGAGCATGTTCTTCTCTCTGAGGGTATCCATAGGTTGCCAAAATCCTGAATGCTTAAAAGCAGACAGTTGATTTTCATCAGCAAGAATTGGAAGAACATCATTTTCCCAACTTGAATGATTACCATTAATCTTATCAAGTATTTTTGGAGATAACACAAAAAATCCGCCATTTACCCAACCACCGTCTCCGTCTGGTTTTTCCTGAAAACTATTAACATCATCGTTAACTCCAATCTTAAGTGCACCATAGCGTCCTGGTGGACGTGTTGCTGTTAAAGTTGCTAGTTTTTTGTGTTTCTTATGAAATGCAATTGAACCTGAAATATCAACATCACTGAGGCCATCTCCATATGTAAAACAAAAATTATCTTCATTTTTTAAATAATTTGTAATACGTTTCAGACGTCCGCCTGTCATCGTATCCTCACCAGTATCTACTAGGGTAACCGTCCATGGTTCAGAATTATTTTGATGAACTTGCATTCTATTTTTTTTCATACAAAATGTTACATCAGACTGATGTAGAAAGTAATTTGAAAAATATTCCTTTATTACATATCCTTTATATCCACAACAAATCACGAAATCAGTTACTTTATGAAATGAGTAATGTTTCATGATATGCCAAAGAATTGGCTTTCCACCAATTTCAATCATTGGTTTTGGTTTAAGATGTGTTTCTTCCGATATACGAGTTCCAAAACCACCCGCCAGTATAACTGCTTTCATGATATCTCCTCAAATTCCTTTAAAATAAAATAACAACAAGTCTTATGCAATATTGTGTCAATATAAACAACTTTGAATGATATAAACTTATTATTATAATTTAAATTAATTTTTGCTTCACATAAATTTTTAACTAGTTTTTTTTAACCATAATCTAGCTAGGGGCAATTTAACAATTAATTATTTATATTATCTTTAAGATACCTTTAATACTAGGATTGCATTAAATTTTAAATCTATCCAGATTAGGATCGCTAGAAGTCATAATTTAAATAAGTTATGTTTCATATATTCATGAAATGTCAAATGGAGCTCAGAAGACCAAACAGGTAATTCTATATTAAGTGCTTTTTCTAACTTTGAGATAGTTAAACGTGAATTTAATGGGCGTCTTGCAGGTGTTGAAAATTGTGAAGTTACAATTGGATTAATATTTCTTGGATCTAACTTAAAGCTTTCACCAGTCTGTAAAGCTAAAGCGAGAATATCTTTTGCAAAATTGTACCAACTTGTTTCACCTCTTGATGATAAATTATATAAACCTGTTTTAAGCTCAGTTTTAATACTCAAAGCAGTTAGTTGAGCAATTAGTCTAACAGTTGTTGGTGCTCCAAATTGGTCAGCAACTACATCAAGTTCTTTTTTACTCTTAGCTAGAGTAATTATCTTGTTCATAAAATTATTTCCAGAAGCGCTATATACCCAACTAGTTCGAAAAATAAGATGCTTACACCCACTTTGTTGAATCGCTTGATCACCCTCAAGTTTAGTTTGGCCATAGACATTTAGAGGGCCTGTAGGACTATTTTCATCCCAAGGCTCAGTACCACCACCTGGATATACATAATCAGTACTGTAATGTATAACCTTTGTGTTATTTGTGAAAGCATATTCTGCGATCTGCCTTGATAAGTCAGTGTTAAGTCTCCTAGCAATAATTTCGTTTTCCTCAGCTGCATTAACGTCAGTCCAAGCTGCAGCATTTACGATTAAATCTGGATTTATTTTTTTGAGACTGGCCTCTACTATTTCCTTTTTTGTTAAGTCGAGTAAATAACGATCTGGAGCAAGTACCTTTCCTAAAAAAACAAGTGAACGCTGAAGTTCAAATCCGAGCTGACCTCTTCCTCCCAACAAAAGTATTTTCAATTTTCACATCCTGAATTTTTAATTTGGAATTTATTGTTGTGGTTCTGAAAATCATATAATTTCAAATTGTCAATATACCACTTTACAGTTTTATGAATACCTGTATCAAAAGTTTCTATCGGCTGCCAACCTAGTTCTTGTTTTATTTTGTTAGCATTAATAGCATAACGCTTGTCATGGCCTGGGCGATCATCAACGTAATCTACCAAGCTGTGATAGGGTATATTAGAAGGGACTAATTTCTGGAGAATGTTACAAATCGTCAAAACAACTTCAATATTTTGTTTTTCATTATTGCCGCCAATATTATATGTTTCTCCTACAACTCCTTCGTTAATAACCTTATATAAAGCTCGAACATGATCCTCAACATAGAGCCAATCACGAATTTGATCTCCACTTCCATAAACCGGCAATCGCTTTCCACTCAAACAATTTAATATAATTAATGGGATAAGTTTTTCTGGATAGTGATAAGGTCCGTAGTTATTCGAACAATGAGTAATAAATGAGGGTAAACCATAAGTGCGCAACCAGGCTCTAACCAAGAGATCTGAACTTGCTTTGCTTGCAGAGTATGGATTACTGGGTGAATATGCATTAGTTTCTTCGAATAAATACAGATTAGCGTCTTTTACATTTTTGGGATGAGGTAAGTCACCATAAACTTCATCAGTACTGACATGGAGAAAACGGAAATCTTTTTTTTTCTTTTCTTTTAACTCTTGCCAATAAAAGCGAACAACCTCTAGCAAGGTATAAGTTCCAATTATATTAGTTTCAATAAAAGAATATGGGTTATTTATAGATCTATCTACATGGCTTTCAGCTGCTAAATGCATAACCATGTCAGGCTTATGTTCTGCAAATACGCGCTTAAGCTCTATCTTATCACAAATATCTATCTTTTCGAAAAAATATCGAATTGAACTATCTACCTCCGGCAAATTTTTTAGATTACCTGCATAAGTCAACTTATCAACATTAACTACGCTATCTTGAGTATTTTGGATAATATGCCGAATTAGAGCAGATCCAATAAACCCAGCGCCACCAGTAACTAGTATTTTTTTAGTGTCCATAACAATTATAAAACTTTTTTTAATTTAATTTTTCAATTTTTTCCACATCTAATATGTTAATTTAAATTAACACAAAAGCATTAAACATAATATGCTTTATACCATTTAACAAATTCAGTTATACCTTGGCGAACGGTAGTTTTAGGACTAAAGTCAGTGAGGGCTTCAAGAAGGCTAACATTACTATGTGTTTTGTGAATATCACCATCTTGCATGTCCATAAAATTTTTTTTAGCGTTTTTTTGTAATACTCTTTCTAATTCTTTTATGTAGTCAAGTAAATTCACTGGTTGAGAATTTCCAATGTTAACTACTCTGAACGGAGCCACATCAGAAATGCTGTCATTTTTAAAAATAACTTTTCTACTATTTGGCTTTTTTGGAATTTTAGTAATTAAGAGAAAAATTGCTTTTACTAAATCACTTACATAAGTAAAATCCCTAACCATATTTCCTTTGTTATAAACATCAATTGGTGTGTCTGCTAAAATATTTTTGGTAAATTTGAATAAGGCCATATCTGGCCTACCCCAGGGTCCATAAACAGTAAAAAATCGAAATATAGTGGTTGGAATATTGAATAAATGCGAATAAGAATGAGCCATAATCTCGTTTGATTTTTTTGTTGCCGCATAAAAAGACATTGGCGTACTAGTTCTTTGATTTTCATTTAATGGAAACTCTTTGTTACTTCCATAAACAGAAGATGTAGACGCTATCAATAAATGTTTAGGACTATATTTTCTTGAAATTTCTAGAATTTGAAAAGTTCCAATTAAATTAGATTCTACATAAGAAAGAGGTTGATCTATAGAATATCTGACCCCAGCTTGGGCTGCCAAGTGTACAACAATACTTGGTTTATGTTTAGAAAAAATTTTTTCTAATAATTTTTCATTTTGCACTAAACCTGTGTAATTTTGAAAGTTCAAATTTTCATTTAATTTAGCTAGTCTTGCTTTCTTAAGATTAACATCATAATAATTAGTCATAGAATCCAAGCCAATGACCGTCCAATCACAAGAAAGCAAGAGACTACTTAAATGAAAACCAATAAATCCTGATGAACCTGTAACTAAGGCAGTATTGTTGATAGCAATTTCTCCTATAATTAACAAAATAGTAGTCTTATTTAAATATTTTTAAACTATATTAGATCACATAACAATTCTTATTATATTTCTTATAACCAACCCAATAAATTATATGAGAACAGCATAAAATACCGTTACTTTATCTTATTACATATCAGTTGATTTTATGTTGATATATAATGTTTTTATTTCGTCTTATTTACGGGAGTAAATATCTTCATATCTAATTATATCATCTTCACCTAAGTAATCCCCTATTTGCACCTCAATTATTGTTAATAGTTCATTTTCATGGTTTTCTAGACGATGTATTGAGCCTAATGGGACATAGGTTGACTGTCCTGCACCTATCACTTTAACACTTTCATCAATAGTAATAACTGCTGATCCTTCAACAACTACCCAATGCTCTGAGCGATGTTTGTGACTTTGTAAACTTAGAGCTGCCCCTGGCTTTACACTAATTCTTTTAACTTTAAAACCTGACCCCTTGGATAAAATTTCGAACGATCCCCATGGACGATAATCCTTTGTAAACATTTCTGATTGAGAAATATTTTTAGATTTTAAATATTCTACTACCTTTTTTACGTCTTGACTTTTATTTTTATTAGCAACTAAAACCGCATCTGCCATGGAAATAGCTACTATATCTTGTAGACCCAAACCAACAATTTCCTGACTATTAGTATCTGATCGCAACAGAGTATTTTTGCAATCTATTGCATGTGCATTTTGGGATAAAGCGACCCCATTATCATCTTGTTTAGATTCTTGCCAAACAGAATCCCAATTACCTAAATCTGACCAACCGGACAAATATGGAATAGCTACTAGATTTTTTGCTTTTTCCATTATGGCATAATCTATACTTATTTCTTTTAAATTACTCCAGTAACCTCTATCAAGCTTTGTAAAAGACAAATCCTCTAAGGATTTATCTACAGATTTAACTACTTTTGATATTATATCTTTTGCATACAATTCAAAGGCACTAATCATATCCTTTGCACGAAACATGAAAATTCCAGAATTCCAGAGATAGTTGCCTTCGTTGATCATTCTTTGGGCAAGCATCAAATCAGGTTTTTCAATAAATTTCAATACTTTGGATGGGCCTTGGCTACTAGATTTTTTTAATTTAATATACCCATATCCAGTCTCAGGATATGATGGACTTATTCCAAAGGTAACTAATTTTCCATTTTCTACTTCTTTAAGTCCGGTTTTAATTACTTGATGAAATTTTTTGGTATCGTTGATGACGTGGTCAGTAGGAGTGGCAATGATAACTGCATCATTCTTATCCTTATGTGCAAAAATTGTAGCTGCAATAATTGCAGGTGCAGTATTTTTGGGCTCAGGCTCAATTATAATTTTTCCAGGATTTATTCCAACATCTTGCAATTGCTCCCTTACAATAAACCTGAAATGAGAATTAGTAACAATTATATGCGGATTAAATTTTAAACCATCATACCCTAAAACGCGTTTTGCTGATTGCTGAAATAATGTTTCATTTGCTGTTAATTGCATAAATTGTTTAGGATAACTTTTACGTGATGATGGCCAAAGACGAGTCCCTGAACCTCCAGCTAATAATATTGGCGTTATGGTAGTCATATAAAAACATCCCTCGGACTATAAAAGACACTATCTTGAAGTGCCTAATTAATCAATAACAACCCAACTATTTGTTTTCTAAAATTAAAAATACTACTTTGTTTACCATACATTTTTAAAAAATTATCATGAAAGTAATAACTTATTAAAATTGTAAGTATTGAATTTATAATTTTAGTAGTGCTATAAACTTATTATTATTAATTTAATAGTTCTTTATTTCAAAGGATTAATAGATGCTTATAAGCACAAATGTAAAATTACTAGTTGTTCACTGCTCTGATACAGATAATGAAGAAGATTTAAGCGCTTTAGATATTCATAAAATGCACCTTAATTTTGGTTGGGATGGTATAGGTTACCATAAAGTAATTTGTAGATCAGGAAAAATTGAAAATGGTAGACCAGAGTATTGGGTGGGCGCTCATGTAAAGGGTAAAAATGATATAAGTTTAGGTGTATGTTTAATAGGGCGTGACTGTTTTACCAAGCTTCAATTTTTATCCTTAGAAAAAATCTTAAGGAAATGGAAATTTTTACACCCTCATGCAAAAATATTAGGCCATCGTGATAATGGTAACACAAGTAAAACATGTCCAAATTTTGATGTAGGTATTTGGTGTAAAGATAAAAATTTATGAATGTTATTAAGCCATCTATTCCAATGAGATCTAAACCTAAAGAAACATCAAGTTTAGAAACAGAATGTCTGTTTGGAGAAACTGTAAATATTTTAGATGAATATCTAAATTGGTATTATTGTAAACTTTTAACTGACAATTATTGCGGCTGGGTCCAAAAAAAATATTTAGGTGAGACAATAAAGTCTTCACATAGAGTGGTTTCTAACAGAACATATCTTTTTAAAGAAAATGATATTAAATCAGGATGTGTCAATTACTTACCTTTAGGTTCACAAATTTATGTAAGCGATTTTGACGATATCTGGGCCAAAGTTTACCTTAAAAGTAATACAAAACAGAAATTTGCTTACGTACCAAAGAAACATATAATTAAAAATGAAGACAAAATTGATGATTGGGTAAGTATAGCAGAAAAATTACTCGGAACTCCTTACGTTTGGGGCGGAAGAAACTCAATAGGTTTAGATTGTTCTGCTCTTCTTCAACTATCTTATCAAACTTATGGTGAGAATATTCCCCGAAACTCAATCGATCAATCCTTACTTAGCAAAGAAATAATACACAACAATGAAAAGCTCAACAGGGGGGTCGTTATTTTTTGGGAGGGTCATGTTGGAATAATGGTAGATGAAACCTATTGTGTTCATGCAAATGCTTTTCATATGGAGGTATCAAAAGAACCACTAGTAAAAATTTTAGAACGAACGGGTAAAAACAATCCAATAATCAAAATTATGAATTTTAATTAATAAAATTAATTAATTTATTTTTTCTAAGTCTAAGCTTTTCATTTGTAGGAACCATTTCATTCATCATCCCATTTTTCACTCTCCCCATTTTAACCATTACCATAGAAGAAATAACATTAAGGCATATTTTTTGGGCTGTCCCAGCCTTAAGCCTAGTAGAACCTGCTATAACTTCAGCTTTTGTATTAAGAATAATTTTATGGTCACCATATTTTAAAATCTTACCATAAGGGTTATTACTTATTGCAATAGTAAGCGCATTCCGATCTTTAGCTTTTTCCAATACTTTGCATGTAAACGGAGTATTACCACTAGCAGCAACACCGATGACGACATCTTCATGACAAACCAATTTATCTTCTACATTTTTTTCCGCTGAATATGTATCATCTTCAGCATTTTCAACGGCTTTCAATAACGCATTAAAGCCACCAGCAATAATAAAATCTAAACGTTCTGTTGGCCAATTAAATGTTGGAAACAATTCAACACCATCTTGCACACCTATTCTAGCAGATGTTCCCGCTCCAGCATAAATCAATCTACCTGTTGAGCCTAACGTTAATTGCTTATAAATAGCATCTATGGCATGCTCGATTGACTTGATTGATCTTTTTACTTCCAAAGCAGCATCTTTTTGCTCTTTAATCATTAGAGATAATCCATGGGAAAGACTTAAACGATCAATTGGTTTACTTTTGTGATATAAGAGTTCGGTTTTAGGTATATTTTTAAACATAATTAATATTATATAATTTAATTAAAAAGGTAAAAATTAATTTTGCATTATCCTTTCTTAAATATTATCGGCCTAATGACAGGAACCAGTATGGATGGTATTGACATAAGTTTGGTAAGAACTAATGGCATAGATTTAAAAAGACTAAATAAGAACTTTTATTACGGATATAGTTCTGAAACTAAAAAATTTATAGATGATAAATTGAAAAAAAATATAAATATTAATTTAAAACAAAAGAATATTTTAGATGAATTTATCACAAAAGAACATTATTCAGCTTTAAAAGATTTAGATATTGTTCGAAGCTGTGATTTAATTGGTTTTCACGGTCAAACAATCTACCATAATCCTAAAAAAAAAATTTCCATACAATTAGGTAATCCAACAAAATTGGCTAGGATGTTTAACAAGAATGTTATTTTTGATTTTAGATCTAAAGACCTTGAGTTAGGTGGACAGGGAGCTCCATTAGCACCAATTTATCATCAATTTATAATTAAAGAATTTAATTTAGAACTACCATCTTGTATTTTAAATATAGGTGGTGTTTCAAATTTAACCTACTGGGATGGCAATAAATTAATTGGCTTTGATACTGGACCAGGTAATGCATTAATGGACAATTATATGTCAATTATTTCAGATAAATCCTTCGATGAAAATGGCACTTTAGCCTCAAAAGGAATACCAGATAAAAAACTAATAAAAAAATTTCTTAATGATGATTTTTTTAAATCCCCACCTCCAAAATCACTCGACAAGCACTCATTTATAAACTTTTATAATGAATTACTAAAAAAAATTTATTCTAATGCTGATTTGATGGCTACTTTGGCTGAGCTAACCATTGAGTCTATTGTTTCTAGCTTTAAATTTTTGCCTCATAAAGTTAACAGTATTTTAATTACTGGTGGGGGGTATAGAAATATACACTTAATGAACCGCTTAGAAGATAGATTAAGATTAAAAATTACAAATGAAAAAAAATTAGGTATTGATTTTGATTATATTGAATCTGAGTTGATAGCTTATCTGTCCGCGAGGTCTATTTATAACCTTCCAATCACCTTTCCAACTACTACTGGAGTTTTAAGCCCTCTATCAGGAGGCAAGCTATATAATTATCTATAAAAAACCGTTTTGGTTATCAATATGAAAAGGTCTTACTTTAAGAGAAGGAGGTAAGATTTCTCTTATGTCTGTAAAAGGAAACGATGGTGAAAAACTATATGCTTCTGCATATTTACCTTGTGGTGCATTACATTGAGCAGCTCTGTAAGAATTCATCAATTTAGATAAGTCTACAAATCTTTGAGGACTTTGACTATTATGTCTTAGTATTGCTTCTTTTTTCTTTTCAAAATGATCAGTTATATCGAAATAATAATTCGGCTGAAAATTTATTCCCATCAAAGTATCACAATATAAAATAGGTATATAATGACTTACAGAATTACTTGTTAAAAGTGATAATGAACGATGATCTGCGTGATAATCAAGTTGCGAATGGGTAATAATCAAATCTGGCATAATATTTAAGACATTTTCTTTAATTATTTTTTGATGAATAGGGTCTTCTCCTAACTCACTATCTGGTAAATTTAAAAAAATAGGTGTAGATAAATCTTTTAACCCCGCAGTAGTTTCCTTTGCTCTTTGCTTGGTTAATAAACCATCTTCCTGAGAGCCTCCTTTTGCACCATCTGTGGCAATCATTGTAAACACTTGATTACCTTCATTTTTATAAATACAAACTAAACCATACATAAAAATTTCAATATCGTCAGGGTGAGCTCCCAGTGCTAAAATTTTCATTATATTTTTCTCCTAATTTGGATATTATGGTATTCCATAACAGATGAAAATATCAAATGAAAAAAAATAAAGATAAAAATAATACAACGGGTTATATAGAGGGTTATTATGGTAATCTGTTAAGTTGGGAAAATAGGAAGCTTATAATTAGTTCACTCCAAAAAAATAGGATGAATACCTATTTTTACGCACCTAAAGAAGATGAGTATCATAGATTAAATTGGAGAAAAAAATATGATTTGGATTGGCGAAAAAATTTTCGTGATTTTACAAAATTTAGTAAAAGAAATAATATAGATGTTATAGCAGGCATAGCTCCTGGATTAGACTTTGATTTCAAGAAGTTCAATAATAAAACAAAAAATAAAAAAAGTTCTGATTATACTTTACTCTATAATAAATCAAAACAATTACTAGACGATGGAGCGAATTCCATAGCACTATTATTAGATGACATTCCAGAAGATTTTAAAAATAAATTTGGTAATAAAATTTCAGAAGGAACTAGTCACGGCAATCTGGCTAATATGCTATCAAAAAGTTTAGGTAAAAATATTTACTTCGTACCTAGAATATACGCAGATGAATTGATTGATGATGAACCTAATTATTTAAAAGATCTGAGTTTTGTATTAGACTCAAAAATTAAAGTATTTTACTGTGGTAAAAATGTTGTTTCAAAAACTTTAACAAATTATTCAAAAATTAAAAAAGTCTTAAGTAATCAGATAGTACTGTGGGACAATTATTATGCTAATGATTACTGCCCAAGACGTTTTTTTATAGGACCTTTCATTGGAAGAAAGAAATTGAATAATATAATGATAAATCCAACTGGCCTAATTAATACAGACTTAATAATTTTAGACTTAGTAGCTAGCAATAGAAGCAATAACACGTTTATAAAAGAATGGAAAAAAATACTAAGATCTCATGGAGTTCCTGTCATTTTTGATAAAATAAAACAATATTTTTTTAAACCTAATTTTGGCTCTGACCCTTTGCCAAATACATTAAGCGCAAATATTACACATATTGAAGCAATAGATTTTCTTTTATGGAAATGGAAAAGCGATTTATCACGAGAATGGTATCCTTATTTATTTATTTTAAAGCATGATTTACAACTTAAATTAAATATTTTAACCTCTGAACGATTAATAAAAACACAAACCATACCTCTATCCGAGTACGTCATAAAAAAATTAAATAAAGGAGAATTAAAATGAAAAGAATTGGATTTGTTGGCTTAGGTAATATGGGCTCAAAAATGGTTATAAACCTTTTACAAGCAAATTATGAGGTTATTGGTTACGATATTAATGAGAAATTCATAGATAAACTTATACCTAATGGTATACATAAAGCTTCTAGTTTAAATGATATTACAGATGATGTTGATGTAATAATCACTATGCTACCTAATGGAGAAGTTGTTAAGAAAGTCTTCGAAACTATTATAGGTAAGTTAAAACCAGATACTTTACTAACTGATTGTTCAACTATTGACGTACAAACAGCTAAAGACTTACACAAAATGTGTAGTGACAAAAATCTTTTATCACTCGACGCACCTGTGTCAGGTGGTGTAGGTGGTGCTGAAAAGGGGACACTAACCTTCATCGTAGGGGGAAATGAAAAAGCTTATAACCTAATGTTACCCTTATTTGAGGTTATGGGTAAAAAATCTGTATTATGTGGGCCTGCAAGTTCAGGACAAGCAGCAAAAGCTTGTAACAACATGTTATTAGCAACTACAATGATAGGGGTAGGAGAAGCCTTTAATCTGGGAGAAAATTTGGGCCTAGATCTAAAAAAATTGTTTGATGTTTTATCCACTTCTACTGGTAACTGTTGGGCTATCAATACATATTGTCCTATTGAAGGCGTAGGACCTAACAGTCCTGCTGATAATAATTTTCAACCTGGATTTTCAGTAAATCTAATGCTTAAAGATCTCACTATAGCATTGAAAGCTATAAAAGACACAAATACTCTAGCGCCTTTTGGAACAAAGTCGCAGAAAAATTTTAAAAGAATGGTTGATGATAAAAAAGGTGAGCTAGATTTCTCTGCAATTGTGAATTTTAATAAATAAAGCTATTAAAAAATAGCTTTATTTATATTTAGTTAATTAAATTAATAATGGTGCAATAACTAAACTTACTATAGCCATAACATTAATTAAAATGTTCATAGAAGGACCAGATGTATCTTTTAAGGGATCACCGACAGTGTCACCTACTACAGCCGCTTTATGAACATCAGACCCCTTGCCTCCAAAGTTGCCTTTTTCTACAAACTTCTTTGCATTATCCCATGCACCACCAGCATTAGACATCATTAGAGCCATCATAACACAGCATATAAGTGCACCACCCAACATACCACCAAGGGCCTTTGGGCCCAATAAAAAGCCAATAATAACAGGTGATAAAACTGCAAGGGTTCCAGGTCCTATCATTTTTCGTAATGCTGCTCTTGTGGCTATGTCAACACACCTTGCTGTATCAGGCTTTGCTTTACCTTCTAATAAGCCAGGTATTTCTTTAAATTGTCTTCTAACTTCTTTAATCATATCAAAAGCTGCGTCACCAACAGCTGTCATAGTCATTGAACTTACCAAGAAAGGAAAAATACCACCTAAAAACATTCCACATAGAACTAATGGATCATTAATAGCTAAAACAAAACTTTCATCCTTACTTGAAATTTTTTCAATATAAGCGCTTATCAAGGCTAAGGCTGCTAATGCTGCTGCACTTATTGCAAACCCCTTACCAATGGCTGCTGTAGTATTTCCAACTTCATCTAGAGAATCTGTTATTTCTCTTGTTTCTTTACCCATTTCAGACATCTCAGCAATTCCACCTGCATTATCTGCCACAGGACCATAGGCATCTATTGCCATAGTAATACCAACAGTACTTAACATGCCAACTGCAGCGATACCTACACCATATAATCCAGCGTAAATATTTGAGATAAAGATAATTACTACTATTGTTAAAACTGGAATAGCAACTGATTGCATACCAGTAGCTAAACCAGATATCATAACAGTAGCTGGGCCAGTTTCACCATCTTTAGCTATTTTCCTTACTGGACTACCACCTGTGTAGTATTCAGTTACTAATCCAACAACAATTCCACCAACAGATCCCACTAGTACCGCAATCCAAACACCTGATGAAACACCCATAAAATTAATCAAGAAATATGATGCTATAACAAATATTACTGCAGATCCAATTGTACCATATCTAAGGGCAGTTTCTGGGCTTTGAGAAGAGAAAATCTTTACAGTAAGTATACCTAATAGTGAACATATCAAGCCTAGAGATGCCAAAGCTAAAGGCATGAATTGTAACATATATTGACTGCCACCAAGATTTGTAATTGTGGCACTTGTCATCGAAGCTGCAAGGGCAATACAGGCTATCATCGATCCACAATAAGATTCAAAAATATCTGATCCCATACCAGCTACATCGCCAACATTATCACCAACATTGTCAGCAATTACTGCAGGGTTTCTAGGATCATCTTCTGGGATGCCAGCTTCGACTTTTCCAACCAGGTCAGCACCAACATCTGCACTTTTTGTAAAAATACCTCCTCCAACTCTTGAAAACAAAGCAACAGATGATGCACCCATTGCAAAACCTTCAATTGCATGTATAGTTTCAACATTTCCTGCAAAATAATAAAATAAAATACCAATTCCAAACAAGCCCATAGCTGCAACAGTAAGACCCATAACCGAACCGCCAAAAAAGGCAATGTTCAAAGCTTCAGCAGCACCTTTGTCTCTAGCAGCTACAGCGGTTCTAACATTAGCTTTAGTAGCAGCATACATACCTATAAACCCTGCAATGCCAGAACACAAAGCACCAAGTAAGAAAGAAGCGGCAGTTTGCCATCCTAAAGAAAAGTAAAGGGCTGCAATACAAATTAAACAAAAAATAGCTAATCTTTTGTATTCAGCAGACATAAAAACCATGGCACCAAGATGAATTTCGTCACCTATTTCTTTAACTCGACCATCGCCTTCAGGAGAAGACTTAACCTTCAGATATACTGCATAAGCAGACAATAAGCCTAGAAGGCCAAGGGCAACTGATAATAGAGAATATGGCATAAAAACCTCATTTATTAAAAAAAATTAACTTTTAATTTGAATAGTGCAATCTGTAAAGTCTTATATTCTTAAATATTACTATTTTATTCGAATAAACACATCACTTTTAAGATTTTTAATTAGAAAAATTAAATCTCTTTTCTCTAATGCAATGCAACCAGCTGTTGACCTGAAATCTTCAAAACTACAGTGTACAAAAATTGCACTTCCTTTATTTTTAATTGTTGGATTTATGTTATGAGAAATTTGAATAAATATGTCGTATGCATTATCTTCTCTCCACAATTTTTCAAATCCAGTTTTTGGTGAAGTAAGATTATTAATGTTTAAATATTTATTGTAATATTTACTTCTAATATCATCGCACCATCCACAATATTTTGTAATCTGGTTAATTTTTAGAATATTTTTTTTCTTAGGTTTTGGTCTTAAAATTCTATCAGGTCTATAATATAATTTTTCTAAACGCCATTTTCCAATTGGTGTTGTTTTATCACCTTCTACTTTTTTTGCTACGTTTTCAAAACCTCCTGTACCTATTTGACATCGAAAAACTTTATTACCAGCTTTTAGAAAATATTTTTTATTAAGATTTATAATTAACCAATTTTTATGCATACGTAATTATATATAATTTGATCAAACAAAAAACATATATTTTTATGGAAAATAGAAGTAATATTAAAATAAATTTTGAATTGTTTTTATTATGATAGAAAAAAAACAAAGCTGGATAGAGTCAATTTTAGTTTATAAAGACATAAGAATGTTAAGGATTTTACTTCTTGGTGCTATAAGTGGTTTTCCATGGGTCCTGATTGCTAGTAGTTTAAGTCTTTGGCTAAAAGAAGAAGGGTTGAGCAGATCTACTGTTGGTTGGGCAGGCTTAATTTTTGGGGTCTACGCATTTAATTATTTATGGGCACCAATAATAGATAAATTTCAAATACCTCTATTAACAAAAAAACTAGGCCACAGAAGAGGATGGATAGTTTTAATGCAATTTGTAATTTTACTAAGTTTGATAGTCTGGAGTTTTATAAACCCAACACAAAACTTAGCTTTATTAATTACTGTTGGATTAATTATTGCTATAGCTTCAGCAACACAAGACATAACTGTTGATGCTTTAAGAATTGAACAAGTCAATGAAAATGAAGGTAAAGCTATGGCAGCTGGCGCTGCAATGGCAGTAGTTGGTTGGTGGACTGGTTATAAACTCGGCGGTGTTGTAGCTTTATTTACAGCAGAATATTTTGAAAATATTGGTTTTGCTAATTACTGGCAATTAACTTTCTTAATTCTAGGGGCTATAATAATTTTAATGAATATTGGTTTGATGTTTGTTCATGAGCCTATAGAAACTGATAAACATGCAAAACAAAAAGAAATAGATAAAATAATCGAAGGAAAACTAGGGTCTAATAACTTTATAACCTACTTTTTAGCATATATCACAGGAACTATAGGTGGTCCTGTAGTTAGCTTTTTTAAAAAAAATGGGTTTGCCATAGCTTTAGGGATATTAGGCTTTGTTTTTTTATTCAAAATTGGGGAAGCATTTCTTGGGCGTATGTCTGTTGTTTTTTATAAAGAAATTGGATTTTCTAAAGGAGAGATTGCCATTTACTCAAAAGGACTTGGTTGGATTACAACTGTTGTTTTTACTTTATTAGGTGGTGTAATGGCAATGAGGGCTGGAACAGTAAAGACGATGTTCCTTGCTGGTGGATTAATGGCTCTAACAAACCTTTTATTTGCAGTTTTGGCTTGGACAAAAAAATCTGAATTATTGTTTGCGATTGCTGTTGTTGCTGATGATATTACAGCGGCATTTGCAACAGTAGCATTTGTTGCATTTATTTCATTATTAGTTGATAGGACTTATACTGCAACTCAATATGCTTTGCTCGCTTCAATTGGTACTGCTGGCAGAACAACTCTTGCCTCGTCTTCAGGAGCGCTTGTAGATTGGCTAAATGGAGATTGGGGAACTTTTTTTATTTTAACTTCAATAATGGTAATTCCTTCATTAATTTGTTTATGGTTTATAAAAAATAAAATAAAAATTAGTGCAATATAATTATTATTAAATTTGTTCCTTTATAAGTCTTTGTTAGGACTTATAATATATCACAAATTTTTCTTTTCAGTTGTCTAATTTTACTAGTCACAATATTAATGCTTGTTTTAAAAAATAAACAATTTAAATACTAATACAAAAAAAGAATTTATTAATCATGTTAAAATACTTATCTATTCCTGAATTGAATTTTTCTGAATCTTGGAAAATTGGATGGCATAAAATCAATAGTTTAAGTAAACTTGATAAATATATGACCTTATTTTGGTTGTTAGGACCATTTATTTATTTAATAGAAAGAGATCCAGCTGACTTATGGCTAACCTTAATTTGTTTCATTTTTCTAGCTAGATGTATCAAAAGAAAAGATTGGAGCTGGGTAAATCAAATTTGGTTTAAAAGTGCTTTAGCTTTATGGATATTTGGTTTATTTTCAGCAATCACTGGCCCTGATCCTTTGTTTTCGTTTCAACAAGGTTTTGTCTGGATACGTTTTCCACTTTACGCAGCTGCGGCTCAAGTTTGGCTTGCTAAAGACAGGGATATAAGAATTGTCATGTTATTATCTATCCTAATTGGAATGCTAATCATGTGCGGAATCTTAATTGCCGAAACAATAATAGAATCTAAGACACGACTGACATGGCCTTATGGAGATTTAGTCCCCGGAGGTTATATTTCTAAAGTTTCACTTCCACTATTTTGTGTTTTAATGGCTATTGCAGTAAGTAAAAAAAGTAATGCTGGTCTGATTTCAGGTTTTATTGGTTTGTTTTCAATCGGGGTATCTGTTTTAACTGGTGAACGAACTAACTTTCTTATTCGGGCGTGTGGAGGGATACTCGCCAGCATTGTTTGGAAGCCAAAGTTTATAATGTTTTCGCTATTAGTTTTGATTGAGATTATAGCAGTTTTAATTGTATTTTTTAATCGACCTGACTTGAGTGATCGTTTTGTAAAACAATTTGTAAATGATATTCCTATAGTTAACACAACAGATAATAACCCATATTGGGGTGCCTGGAGAGGAGGCATTCAACAAGGATTAGTTACACCTTTAAAAGGTATTGGACCTTCTGGAACAAGAAACACATGCAAAATATTAAACACGGATTTTCCAAAGTGGTTACCAGGTAAAAATTACTGTGGAAACCATCCTCATAACTTTTATGTTCAATTATTTGCTGAAACTGGTATCATTGGATTATTCTTAGGTTGTGTAATGTTTGGGTCAATTATTTTATCGTGTTACAAAGCCAGAAAAGAAAATTTCAACTGTCCAATGGCTGCAACCGCTTTTGTCGTTCCCTTAGGATTTTTTTTTCCAATTCAACAATTTAATAGCTTCTATGGACAATGGAATAACTTATTTATATGGTTTGCTATTGCTTTTGCTATGTCTCAATATCAAGGATGGCGAAATAATAAGAGTTTCTTAAAATAATTTTTTATAATCATAACTTTATTTAAAATAAAAAATTATTTAAGTGCTATTTAAGGTAAAAATTTTTTTTTAAATTGAATATTTTTCGAGGGTTTAGAGGTGCAAACAATTATTTGTATGAAGTGGGGATCAAGATACGGACCTGAGTTTGTAAACAGATTATATGCAGCAATTGAGAGAAATACAAAAAGAGAGACTCAACTTTATTGTTTTACTGACAACCCAATCGATATTAATAAAAATGTTATATGTAAACAATTACCCAAGATAAATTTGCCTGAGGCTATTTCATTAACACCTTGGAGAAAGCTTAGTGTTTGGCAACACCCCCTTGAAAACTTAAAAGGAGATGTTTTATTTCTAGATCTCGACTTAGTTATTACAGGCGGTCTTGATTCTTTTTTTGATTATAAACCGGGCAAATATTGTGTGATTGAAAACTGGACACAAATTGGAAAAAATATCGGCAACACAAGCTGCTTTCGTTTTCCCGTGGGGAGATATAATTATATATTTGACAAGTTTCAGAAAAATCCAGAAGAAATTTGGAAAAAATATAGGATTGAACAAATTTTCTTAAGTGCAGAAATTAAAGAACAATATTTCTGGCCAGCCGAGTGGTGTAAAAGCTTTAAGCATAACCTTCTTCCAAAATGGCCATTTAGAATATGGAAGCCCGCAAAACTTCCAAGGGAAACATCTATTGTTGCTTTTACTGGCAAGCCCGATCCTGATGATGTCATTAAAGGAATTTGGCCAGTGAAAAAATCACAATTTTATAAAAAAATTTACAAACAATTAAAAACTCCTCAGTGGGTTTCAAAGAACTGGTCTTGATCTAATGAATTTGATTAATTGGATTTTTATTTATAAATGCTTCTATTCCCTTTAAATAACCATTAAAAAACTTTTCATATGCTTCTTCTGACACGTAACCAATATGAGGTGTAAGAATTGTATTCTTTGTTTTTCTTAAAATATGGTCTGCTGGTAAAGGTTCTTGATCAAAAACATCTAGTGCAGCACATGAAATAGTATTCTGATTTAGTGCGTCAATTAAGTCTTGTTCTTTAATAATAGGACCACGACTAGTATTGACAATAACAGACTCTTTTTTCATAAGCTTTAATTTATCTTTGTTAATGTATCCTTGTGTTCTTTCAGAAAGCCTTGTGTGTATTGTTAAAATGTCAGACATTTTAAATAAATCTGAACTACTAACATATTCAACGTTAGCTTTTTCACAATCTTCTTTTTTTAAGTTGTGGCTCCAAGCAATTACCCTCATGTCAAAAGCTTTAGCAAAATTAGCAACCTGTAAACCTTGCTTTCCAAGGCCAAAAATACCTAAAGTATTCCCCTTCAACCCTCTTCCTAAAGTTGTTTGCCAATTACCATCTTTCATATTCTGAATTTCAGTTTGTAATCCTCTCCAGCTATTCATAATTAGAGCCCAGGCTAATTCAGCTGTTGAGTGAATTTTGGTATCTGTTCCACAATAAACTATATTTCGTTCTTTTAGAGCGTCTGTGTCTATAGATGCATTCCACATACCACTTGTAATAACCAACTTTAAAATAGGGAGTTTATTAATTAGTTTTTTAGGAAGAGGCGTTCTTTCACGCATTAAACATAAAACATCATAATCTTTTAGCTGTTCAGATAAATTATTATCATTACCTATGTATTCATTAATAATGTTTAGATCAATTTTCTCACTTAAAGAGCTCCAGTTAACAAATTTATGAGTGACATTTTGGTAATCATCTAAAATAGCAACTTTAATTTTTTTCATTTTTTTTAAACCCTTTTACTTAACTGATCCATACCCTGCTATTCGTCCAAAAACAGCCCCTGATGTTAATCCTGAACCTCCTGGGTAACCGTTAAAGAAGACACCACCTACTAGTTCTCCACAAGCAAACAGACCATTTATTGGCAAATTATCTGATTTTAAAACCCTTCCGTTTCCATCTACTTTTAATCCACCATACGTAAATGTAATTCCACCTGTAACCGGATAAGCTTTATAAGGTCCCTTATCAAGGGTTTGAGCCCAATTTGATTTTTTAATTTTTAAACCTTGTGTCGACTTTCCGTCTAGAATAGTTGGATCAAAGACCGTTTCTTCATCTATAGATTTGTTATATTCATCTAATGTTTTTTGTGTTTCATTTTTGTCGATACCATCCATTTTATCAATTAATTCTTCTAAAGTGTTGGCCTCAACAAAATGAGCATCTTGAAACGTATATTCTTCGTAAAGTAAATCAAAAACTTTACTATCAAATATTTGCCAGGCAAAATGCCCAGGTTGCTCTAATACTTTTCTGCCATATTGTGCATAGGTATAATTTCTGAAATTTTTACCTTCATCAAGAAATCTTTTACCATTAGCATTAATCATAATACCTAAGAAGTAACATATTTTACGATAATTTTTTCTTTCACCTGGTTCTAAATCTAATCCACCATAATTTTTCATATGCAAATCCATTGGTGTTGCATGACAACCATCGAATAAACCATGTTTTGTAGCTCCAATATCTAGGGCCATCTTTAAACCGTCACCTGTATTATTTGGAGTTCCTCTAACTTTAGCTTTTAACCAGTTATCCCCAATAAATAATTTTCTTAATTCATCATTTGCCTCAAACCCACCTGATGCTAAGATCACTGAATCAGCTTCTACACTTTTGTTATCAACTAATAATCCAATTACCTTGTTATTTTCGAAAATTAACTTAGTTACAGGACTATTATAATGAATTTCCCCCCCCAATGATAAGAAAGCTGCTAATTCTTGATCAAACAGGCCAACACCTTCATTTTCTGAAGCAAGCGTTAGACCTCCCCAAAAAATATGTTTTCCATTTTTTAAAAAACTTTGTCTTGAGTAAATTGGTTCAAACTTCACGTTATGGGATGCAAGCCATTGAATAGTTTCAAAGGATTTAGAAACCAATATATTTTGCTCAGGGCTTAATGGTCGGCCATCGTTGAAATTTAAAAGATCTAATGAAAATTTTTCATTTGTATATGTCCCAAAGTCTGTGTCTTTAATTCTTTTATCATCAGGATGTTTTAAAAGATCTATTAATTGATCACCATTTTCATATGAAAATCTCATTGCACCAGCTGTGTATTTAGTGTTTCCTCCAGCCATTTTTTTATCAGCTTTTTCATAAATAACTACGTTTGCCCCTTTTTCTAAAGCAGCAATACCAGCTGATAAAGCTGCATTACCAGAACCAACAACGACAACTTTTCTAGGCATATCAATTTTCCTTGAATTTAAATTTTTATTAGTAGATTGTTTAAGTATTGTTATTCTTTAATGTAGTTTTTTTCAAGTTCAATTTATTTTAAGGCTTGTTATGTCTTCAAATTTAATAGGTTCCCTAATTTGGATCATATTTATTTTTTTATCTGTATTTACACACATGATAATAAAGTCGCTTTCAGGTGAGGTCGACTTTATAATAACCTTGTTTTCTAGGTTTGTTTACTCGTTACCAATCCTTTTTATTTTAGCTTATTTAGCAAGAAACAAACTTTTCCTAAAAGTGAATAATTGGAAAAATATCATATTACGTTCATGTTTTGGTTTTGTTACAATGGTAATGGTTTTCTCTTCTTTGCAACTAATACCAATAGGCCTTACTACAGCTCTAGCTCAGAGCTCTGCAATATATGTTACATTATTATCACCTTTTTTTTTAGGTGAAAAAATAGGACTAATTAGATGGACTGCTGTAATAACTGGTCTATTGGGCGTTTTTCTAATGATTGATCCAATAAGTATAATTAAACAAACCTCAGGTTTGTCTAGCTTAGGACTTTACCTGGCTTTTGGAAGTGCAATTACTCACGCTGGATTGGCACTAATTTTAAGAAAAATTGGAAAAACAGAGCACCCTGCAACTACAGCATTAATACATAACTTAATCACATCATTTGTCATAATATTTCTTATAATAGTTTTAGGAACTAAGTTTTATGGAACTACAGGAAAACACGGATTAGAAATTCTAATTACACCTGATTATTTACTTTACACTTTAATATTTTTAGGTTTCATAGGATCTTTTGTACAATATTTAATGGCACAAAGTTACAAATATGCTGAAGCAACTATATTAGTAACCTTACGCTATCTGGCTATACCTATAGCTACTATATTTGGTTATATAATTTGGGACGAAACACCCTCAAGCAACCAAATTACAGGTGGACTAATTGTAATTAGTTCTTGTCTCTTGATTACTTATAGAGAAATGAAAAAAAAAACAATTATTCAGTAACCAATTGCTAACCCATCTTTTCGCCAATCACTTGCACCTATCAAGACATCTCTATCATTATCAATTAGTATCATCTGTCCACCACCAATAGGTGATGCAGGATGATTTATTTCATGCCCTCTTAAAGCTAAATCACCAATCACATCTTTATCAAACTTATTCTCAAAATCTAAAATATTGTTATTAGGAAATACTCTTGGAAAATCGAGAGCTTGTTGAGGACTCAGACCAAAGTCAATCATTTGTGACAAAACATAAGCATGGCCGGCTGCTTGATATTGTCCACCCATAACTCCAAATGAGCCTATTAATTTACCATTTTCTGAAATCATTGCTGGTATAATAGTATGAAGAGGTCTTTTATTAGGGTTGAGTTCATTAGGATGATCTTTGATAAGGTTAAAAGCTCTCCCTCTACAATGGAATAAAATACCACTTTTTGGAGCAGTTATACCACTTCCAAATGCATCAAAAAGAGAGTTGATAAATGAAATTGTCATACCATTTTTATCTCTAACTGTAAGATAAATCGTGTCTGGATGGTCAGGAAAATGAGTTTTTTCATATAATTTAGCTTTGTTCATATCAATTTGAGATATGAATGAATCTATCATTTTGTCACTTAAAAACTGATCAACAGATAGCTTGTTAGTTTTAGTGTCTGCTAAATATCTATCTCTTAAATAATAACCTATTTTGACAGCTTCACAAAATACATGCATGTAATCTGCTTTAGACATTTGGTTAGGATTAAATTTTTCAAGTACTCCTAAAATTATTAATGCAACTAACCCTTGGCCGTTAGGTGGACACTCATGTATTTTGATATTTCGATAATTTCTCGAAATGGGACTTACCCATTCAGCGTTTGCATTATTAAAGTCGTTTAGAGTATGGTTCCCACCAATAGATTTAAGTTTATTAATCATGTCGTCAGCTACCCATCCATGATAAAATCCTTGAGAGCCTTCCTCAGCTATTGTTTTAAAAGTTTCAGATAAATTTGAATTAACAAAATTATCAGTAGCTTTAAATGGTTTCCCATTTTTTAAAAATACATTTAAAGTATCTTTATCTTTAGATAATTTTTCAGTATTTTTTGACCAGTCAAGTCCTACTCTTTCATGAACAAGAACTCCAGATTTGGCGTAATCTATAGCAGGATGAAAGATTTCTTTCCAAGGCATATGACCATGTTCTTCATGAAGCAAACTCCAACCTGCAACCGCACCAGGAATAGTAATAGCATCAGGCATTTCTGGAGTAATTACTGAAACGTTTCTATTACGTAAATTACTTGCAAAAGCATTTTCTGAAGCTTTACCTGATCCATTAAGAGCTTTGATGTTGGTGCCTCCATCGACTGAGAGCATCGCAAAACAATCCCCTCCTATTCCAGTCATGTGTGGTTCTGCAACACATAAAACTGCATTCATCGCTAATGCGGCATCGGCAGCATTTCCTCCATTTTTTAATATTTCAATTCCAACAGAAGAAGCAATTGGATGTGAAGACGCAAGCATAGCGTTAGAGCTTATTACATTAGATCTTCCAATATCAGAAAAATCCCTATTGATATTATTACTAAATATTTTACTCAAAATAAGAATCCCTTTTATTAAACGTTTTTGTATTCAATTTTTAAAACTTATTTTATAATTTACTGTAATAATTTTTTTATATTTTTTGCAGCTTGTTTAATTCTTTGTTCATTTTCAACTAAACCAACTCTTACAAAACCTTCTCCGTATTCGCCAAAAGCTACACCTGGAGCAACAGCCACGTCAGCTTTAAGCATCAATTCTTTTGCAAATTTCAATGAACCCTGATTTTTGAATTTCTCTGGTAAAGGTGCCCAAGCAAACATACTTGCTTTAGGGCTAGGTATATTCCATCCAGCTCGTGACATCGTATTAATTAAAACATCTCTTCTTTTTTGATACGTGTTTCTGATTTCTAAAACACAGTCTTGGGGACCGTTTAAAGCTGCTGCTGCTGCAACTTGTACAGGTGTGAACGCACCATAATCAAGATAAGATTTAATCCTAGTTAGAGCGTTGATTAATTTTATATTGCCTACTGCAAAGCCAATTCTCCAACCAGCCATTGCATAAGTTTTTGACATAGAGGTAAATTCAACAGCTATTTCTTTTGCTCTTGGAACCTGTAAAATTGAAGGGGGTAAAATACCGTCATAGTAGATTTCAGCGTATGCTAAATCCGATAATATATAGACATTGTATTTCAAAGCTATTTTCACAACTTCTTCATAAAAGTCTATTGATGCAACTTGTGCAGTTGGATTAGAGGGAAAAGAAACTATTAGTGCCACCGGTGCTGGAACGCTCTCCCTTATTGATCTTTCTAATCTTTCTAAATATAAACTTGGATTAAAGATCCCTTCATCCATTGCAGGTAGATGACGTAAAGATGCACCAGCAATAATAAAACCATATGGATGTATTGGATATGAGGGGTTTGGAGATAATATTATATCTCCTGGCGAAGTAATGGCTTGTGCTAAATTTGCCAGACCTTCCTTTGAGCCTAGTGTAACAACTACTTCATTTTCTGGGTCTAATTCAACACCAAACCTTCTTTTATAATATGCAGTTTGAGCTTTTCTTAACCCAGGAATACCTCTACTAGTTGAATATCTGCCGGTACCTGGTTTTTCAACGGTCTCTTTTAATTTTTCTCTAATATGTTTAGGTGTAGGCATGTCAGGATTACCCATTCCAAAATCTATTATATCCTTGCCTTTTGCTCTTAATTCAGCCTTGAGTCTATTTACTTCGGCAAAAACATAAGGAGGCAATCTCTTTATTCTATCAAATTCATCGATCATTATTAATCCTAATTAATATCAAATGATTTTTTAATAATATCTTTAGATATGTTAAGTTTTAGTCTAAAATTAAATTCATTTAGATTAGTTAGATTTAGAGTGTTTATTTTAAGGTATCAATGAATTTTTTTATTAAAAGTATTTTTTTAATTGTAGGAATTTCAATTATTGGTTTGATGCTGTGGTTTGGTATGCCTAATATCCAACAAGTGCTAAAACCTGTTAAAGTTATATCTGTGACTATAACTTTAAATAACAAATGCTCCTTTGATAATGATAGCTTTGTAGTGGCTGTACCTGGAACGAATTTAATTTTTCCATTTAAAAAGGGCGTTGCTAGGCTAATGCTTAAGTCAGATAGAAAAGTTCAACTTCTGTCAAATCCAAAATATAAAGCAGTTAGATATGTTGGTATTCATGTACCTGTAGAACCCAAAATGATATTAGAAGCTGACTGCTCCACGTCACCCAGATTAAAGGGAATTTTTGGGTCAATGAAAAATCAATTTAAAAATTGAGGAGAATGTTATGAACGATTCAAAACCAAAATTACCTAATGATCCTCTCACAGGTTTGTCTATTAAAAAATTAGGAGAAAAATTAAGAAATAGATCAATAACTTGTGTTGAATTAACATCTACATATTATAAACGAATTGAGATATTAAACCCATATCTAAACGCATATATATATCTTGATAAAGCACAAAGCTTAAATTGGGCAGATGGTATAGACAAGCTCTTTATGAATGGTGTTGATCTTGGACCTTTAATGGGAATACCAATTGCAATTAAAGATATTTGTTCGGTAGACGGAATGCCTACTACAAATGGCTCTCAGATAATTTCTGATGATATTACCGGGCCTGAAGGGTCACTGGTGAAAAGGCTAAAATCATTAGGATGTATAATTTTAGGAAAAACCCATACTGTTGAATTTGCTTTAGGGGCCACAGGTTTAAATAAACATAAAGGTACTCCAAAAAATCCATGGGATATCGAAATTCATAGAATGCCGGGCGGCTCTAGTAGCGGATCTGCTGTGGCTGTTGCCTCTGGGTTAGCCGCTTTTGCAATTGGGACTGATACAGGTGGTTCCGTTAGAATACCAGCATCACTAAATGGAATTGTTGGCTTAAAAACAACTAAAAACAAATGGCCAACCGACGGTATTTTTCCGCTATCTCCTACATTAGATACACCTGGCCCAATCGCGCGATCAGTTGAAGATACCAAATTTATTTTTGATACATACAATGGATCAACGTCAAAAACCAAACCTCTTAATATAGAAGGCATGTCTTTTGGAAAATTAAAAGAGCCCTTTACAATAAATTTAGATCCTGATGTTACAGAAGCTTTTGAAAAAATATGCGAAGAATTAATAAATCTTGGTGCAAGAATTGAGGATGTGATCATTCCAGAAGCTAATGAAAAAACAACTCTTTTCCCGAGAATAGTTGGATCAGAAATTATTAGCGCATTTGGGAAAGACAGATTTTTGAAAAATGTTGATAAGATGGACCCTGTTACAGGAAACAGAGCTAAACTAGGCTTAGATGTTTCTTCAGTTGACTACATTAATGCCAAAAATAGACTTTTAGAATTAGAAATAATGATAGATAAACATTTCACTAAATATGATGCTTTTTTATCTCCAACGACTGTTATGCAAGCATTAGACGTAAGCAAGTCAAAAATTGGTGGAGAACTTCATGAAAGAAGTCTTTTGGCTTCCGCTAATACTCAACCTGTAAATATTTTTGGAATATGTGCAATTTCGTACCCAATTCAAAATTTTTGTAAAAACATAAAGCATGAAGAAAAGCTTCCTATTGGTTTACAAATAATATGTAATAAAAACGAAGATAATAAAGCCGTTGAGATTGCTTTAGCTTTTGAAAAGCAATTTGGATATCCTTCTTTGCCAAATGTAGGAAAATTTTTGTAATAAATTAAATTAGAGTATTTTTTATGATACTAATTTTAAAAAAAATATAGTAAAAGTAAGAATAAATTTTATTATGGTTTTCATTTTAATAAAAATTTAAATTACATTATATCACACAATTAATTAAGGATGTTAAGATTTGTCTATAAAACTTATAGAAGCTAAAAATTTAAAAAAATCTTTTGGAGATTTTGTTGCTGTTGACAATATTAATTTAAACATTGAAAGAGGAGAAGTTGTTGGGTTTTTAGGACCTAACGGAGCCGGAAAATCAACAACAATGAAAATGTTAACCGGTTTTCTAGAACCTGATGGAGGCGAAGTTTTTATTGAAGGTATAGATTTAAAATCTAAACCTTTAGAAGCAAAACGATCTATTGGTTATCTTCCAGAAGGAGCTCCATCATATTCGGATATGGAAGTTTCAGAGTTTTTATCCTTTGTAGGCAAAATGAGAGGATTGAATAACAATGGGTTGTTAAATACACGATTATCAGACATGGCTGAACAAATAAATTTAAAAGAGGTGTGGCATAAGCCAATTGAGACTTTGTCTAAAGGCTTTAAAAGAAGAGTTGGTATAGCACAAGCTCTTATACACGACCCTGACATTCTTATCTTAGATGAGCCAACTGATGGATTAGATCCAAATCAAAAATACGAAATGAGAGATTTAATAAAAAAAATTTCTACTAATAAAGGAATAGTTATATCAACACATATATTAGAAGAAGTTGAAGCTGTATGTTCTCGGACTGTAATAATAGCAAACGGGCAACTTCTTGCGAACGAAACACCTGATAACTTAGGAAAACAATTTAATAAAAAAAATATGTTCTCATTGAAAGTTGTTAATAAACTCAACAAAACCCAAATCAAAGACATAAAGTCTTCACTTGATTACAAAAAAGTAACAGTTAAGAATTTGAATATCACTGACACTTTAATATTAATTGAAGATGAAGAAGAAAATATTAATCTTAATAAAATAATGACACAGTTAAAAAAATATAAACTTGATATAAATGAAGCTACTTTTATAAAACCTAGCTTAGATGATATTTTTAGAAAAATAACTCAATAAAAATAGATTAACTACCAACATATTTGGATATTAAAGATGAACGCATATTTAAATAAAACTTTTATAATTTTTGATAGAGAGTTGAGAGGCTATTTCAGAACACCTCTTGCATCAATTTTTTTACTTGTTTTTTTAGCTCTTTCTTCAGGAATGACCTTTTTTCTAGGTCGATTTTTTGAGCGCGACCAAGCTGATTTAACAGCTTTTTTTGCTTGGCACCCTTGGTTATTTTTAATTTTAATGCCTGCAATTGGAATGCGGCTATGGGCTGAAGAAAGACGTTCTGGCACTATAGAACTACTAATGACACTACCTGTAACAAATTCTCAACTAGTTGTAGGTAAATTTTTTGCTAGCTGGGTATTTACACTCATCGCACTTTTACTTTCTACTCCTATTTGGATTACTGTAAATTATTTAGGAAACCCAGATAATAGCGTTATTTTTATATCATATTTAACTAGTTGGTTAATGGCTGGAGCTTTCTTAGCTTTAACTTCTTGTCTTTCAACTCTTACAAAAAACCAAGTTATTGCTTTTATTATTTCATCCATAAGTGGGTTTATATTAATTATGGCTGGCTTTAGTCTGGTTTTATCCTCTGTTAGATCTTGGGCACCAATTTGGATTACAGAAACAATTGGATCAATGTCTTTCTTATCTCACTTTAGTAGAGTTCAAATGGGAGTTTTTGATTTATCAACTTTAATATTTTTTGTTTCAATGATTATTTTGTGCCTTTGGATAAATATTCAACTTGTTCAAATAAAAAAAGCAGATTGAGGATATAATGAATTCATTTAAAAACATAAAACCTAGAACGCTTATAAAATTATCTATAGTTTTATCTATACTCATATTTTTTAGTATCAACATTATAACTAATAATATGCTTGCTTCTTCAAGAATAGATTTTACTGAAAACAAACTATATTCACTATCTGATGGAACTAAATCTCTTTTAAAAAACCTAAATGAACCTATTCATATAAGGCTTTTTATTTCAAGTAACTTAGTAAAAGATGTTCCACAACTATCCACCTATGCAAATAGAGTACAAACTATGCTTAAGACATATAGGAACATCTCAGATGGAAACATTACGCTTGAAATCATTGATCCAAAACCATTTTCAGATGCTGAAGATAGAGCAGTTGGCATGGGAATTAATTCATTTAACGCTACTGAGATGTCAGATGCTCTCTATTTTGGTTTAGCAGCAACAAACTCTACTACTGGACAAAAGAATATACCTATTTTTTCTCCTGAAAGAGAAACTTTTTTAGAATATGATTTATCAAGTTTAATATCTGAATTAAGTCAAATCAATAAACCTGTAATAAGTGTTATAGATAATCTTGGGCTTAAAGCCGATAGTAGAATTGGAAAACCAGAACAACAAATCCTTACACAAATGAAACAACTTTTTCAGGTTGAAATGGTTAATGAAAGCGTCAACACATTAAATAAAGCAACAAAAGTTTTAATGATCATTCATCCAAAATATTTGTCTGATGAAACGCTTTATATGATTGATCAGTGGGTATTAAAGGGCGGCCCAACCCTTATATTTTTAGATCCTTATGCTGAAACAGAAGTTAGTAGACAGCAAGGTGTTCCTCCAATAAACCCAAGGTCAAATCTAAAAAAGTTACTGAATACATGGGGCATAGATTTCGACGACAAAAAAGCTGTTTTAGATGCTGAGTATGGTTTTCGTATTTCAAGAGATATAAATGGGCGCGATATTCAAGTTACTAACTACCCTTGGTTGAACATAAGAGGAGATGGTTTGAAACAAAATGAAAGTTCCCTCTCCAACCTAAGTACTATAGTAATGACGACTGCTGGCTCGTTTGTATCAAATAATGAAAAAATAATGTTAGAACCTATTATAACCTCAAGCATAAAATCAGGTTTAGGTGAAGCTCAAAAGGCCGGAAACCCAAAAGGAGATCCAAGAGACCTTTTGTCAGACATTAAGGCTAAAGACCAAAAACATATATTATCTGGATGGATAAAATCAGATTTAAAAACATCATTCCAAAACTTTAAAAAAAGCAACGACACAGAACAATTAATGAAATCTACAAATAAGTCTAATATTTTATTAGTATCCGATGCAGATATGCTTATGGATCGTAATTGGCTTACACAAAGAGGAGCTTTTGCAAATAATGGTGACTTTGTTTTAAATGTTGTTGAGAAAATGATAGGGGGAAACATTTTATCTGATTTGAGAGGTAAGGGTACTTCATGGCGTCCATTTGAAAAAATTATTTCATTAGAGAAAATTGCTGAACAAAAATTCCAACTTCAAGAGCAAATGCTAGCAAAAAAATTAAAAGGTATGGAAGATAAAATACGAACCTTAACTCAGAATAATCAAAATGAGAGTGATATTCTATCTCCTGAAACCCTAAAGGCAATTGAAGGGTTTAAATCTGAAATGATGTCAACTAGATCACAATTAAGAACTGTTAAATTTGATTTAAGAAGAGATGTAGAGACTTTAAAAAAATGGATTATTTCTATAAATGTGGCAATTCTTCCAATATTTTTTGCAAGTATAGCTCTTTTAATTTCCTTAAAACGAAGAAGAAAAAAATCTTATTAAATTAAAAACTGGATAATAACATGACAAAAAAAAGCTTTTTAAACTTAACTATATTCTCTTTTTTATTAATAATCTTGGCTGCTGTCTCAATAAATTTTAATTCTCAAACATATAACTTTAGTGAAAGAGATAGTGTTTTTTTAAAAAATTTTACAAAAAATGTTAATGATATTACCCTTATATCAATAAATTCATTTGATAATAATATTGACTTGGTCAAAGATGAAAATAGTTACATATCTACATCTGGTTATCCTCTTAAAAAGGGTATATGGGAAAACTTAATTACAAGCTTATCTCTTCTTACGATCGAAGAAAAGAAGACTAGCGATCCTAAAAGACATGTAGAATTAAATTTATTATCACCTGAACTAAATAAAAGTGACCTTGAAAGTGAAGGATACGCAACCAAGATCACATTAACAAAAAAAGATGGATCAATTTTTTCTTCTATTTTGTTTGGAAAGACAGACCCTAGCGTAGGTGGATTAAGTGGAGGACAATTCGCAAGAATGCCTGATGATAATCAAAGCTTCCTTCTAAAAGGAGCGATTAGAATGCCTACGAGTAAGTCTGATTGGTTTGAGAGTTTACTCTTTACAATTAACAACAAAGATTTTCTTAGTGCATCGTTATCAAATAAAACTAAAATTTTCAAGGTCGAAACTGATGAAAAGATATTAAAATTATCTTACCCAAAAAATGTAAACTTTAACGTTGATCAATCAAAACTAACTGATATTAGAGAAACTATAAATGGATTTTATTTTTACGATGTAAGAAAATCAAAAACAAAAAACTTTGTAAACTTACCCACATTAACTTTTGAAACAACAAATGGTTTAGTTTTATCTTTATATTCAGTGACAAAAGACACAAAAGGGGAAAGTTGGATAAAAATTAATGCAATAGCAAAAAAGGCTGCTGCTAAAAAGATTGCAGAAGAAATTACTAACAAAACAAAAGGTTTTGAATTTTTAGCTAACGTGAATACCAGTGATATTCTAAGATGGAACCTTAAAAACCTTGCTGCTAAAAATAAATAAATATATTAATAAGATCTTGGCATTCCTAAGACATGTTCTGCTATATAAGAAAGAATTAAATTTGTTGATATAGGAGCTACTTGATATAACCTAGCTTCTCTAAATTTTCTTTCTACATCATATTCCTCAGCAAAACCAAATCCACCATGTGTTTGTACACAAGCTTCAGCAGCCTCCCATGAAGCATCTGCAGCTAACAACTTAGCTGTATTAGCTTCTTCTCCTATAGGTTTACCAGCTTCATATAATTTAGCGGCATGATATACCATTAATTCTGCTGCTTTCATATGGGCATATGCTTTTGCTATTGGAAATTGAATTCCCTGATTCTGACCAATAGCTCTTCCAAAAATATTTCTATCATTTGCGTAATTAGTTGATTTTTTAGTAAACCATTTTGCATCACCTATACATTCAGCTGCGATTAATATTCTTTCAGCATTCATACCTGATAAAATATACTTAAAACCTTTATTTTCTTCACCTACAAGGTTAGATGCTGGAATTCTAAGGTTATCAAAGAAAACTTCTGTGGTAGCATGATTCATCATTGTTCTAATCGGTCTAATTGTTAAACCATTTCCTTTGGCTTTTCTCATATCCAGAAGAAAAACAGACAAACCATCTGTCTTCTTAGACACTTGATTTAAAGGTTTAGTTCTTGCTAATAGTAACATCAAATCTGAATGTTCAGCTCTGCTTGTCCAAATTTTTTGACCGTTTATAACATAATCGTCACCATCTCTAACTGCCACAGTTCTTAAACTTGTTGTGTCAGTACCGCTTGTTGGCTCTGTTACACCAAACGCTTGTAATCTTAAAGTTCCATCGGCAATCTTAGGTAAATACTCCTTTTTTTGTTCATCAGAACCGTGTCTAAGGACTGTTCCCATGGTATACATTTGAGCATGGCATGCTGCTGCATTGCAACCTTGATGATGTATTTCCTCTAAAATTACTGATGCTGCAACCATTCCCAAACCAACACCACCATATTCCTCAGGTATGAGTGCCCCTAAAAAGCCAGCATCTGTGAGAGCTTTTACAAATTTAGTGGGATAGGCCTGCTCCCTATCTAGTTTACGCCAGTAATCACCTTGAAAATCTCCACAAAGTTTAGCAACAGATTCTCTTACTTCTGTTATCATAGAATTTTGTGATTCTAAATTATCTACTTGCATAGTTGTGTCAGGCATATTGTTCCTCATAAATTTACATAATACACATAATATAATATAATATATAATATTTTGAATAATATATTATTTGTCTAAGTTAATAATAATTAGTTTTTATTAACATAAATTTTATTTTCAATAAATACCTTGGAGATTACAAATGAAGTTAGAATTTCACCATATAAATTTTGTTTCTAAACATGTAGATGACATGAATGATTTTTATAAAAAAATTTTAGAGATGGATAGTATTCCAACTGAACATTTTCCTCGAACCGAAGAGACTTTTGATAGCGGTTACAGCGGAAAAATTAATTTTGTAACAGAAGGCAAAATAGAGATGCATTTAGCAGAACGTGATATAAATGTTGCCTTTAAGAACAATCATACTATTAACCCTGTGGATAAAGGACATATTGCATTTAGAACTGATGATATAAAGTCATTTATTAATAAACTCAAAAAAGAAAATATTCCATTTTCAGATTATGGAACTACTTTTGCCAAAGAATGGCATCAGGTTTTTTTTCATGATCCAGAAGGCAATGTTATTGAAGTCCATCAAAATATAAAATAGTTAATTAAATGATAAAACAATGCTTCAAAAATATTGATTTTAGAATTTTGTGGGGTGCCGGTTGTATGACAGGTATCGCCCGCGCTATGGAATTTCTAGCCTTAAGTTTATTTGCACTTCAAGAACTGGGGTTACCATATTTAGTTACTATAATTTTTGCGGCTAGAATGTTACCCATGAGCCTTTTAGGAATTGTAATTGGGACAATTTCTGAGAGAGTATCTCCAGTTTTGGTAATTAAATTCATTTACACTCTTTCTAATATTTCAACTGGTATTGCTATATTACTTGTGTTTACAAATAATTTTAATGTTATCTTTGCTTTTCTACTTGCGTTTATAAATGGCATTACTTGGGTAGTAGATCTTGCAGTGAGAAGGCGTGTCCTAGCAGATAACATTGATCAAAACCTTTTAAGCTCTTCTCTTGCAATGGAAACACTTTCAAATAATGCAACCAGGTTAATTGGTCCTTTATGTGCTGGATCACTCTATGCTTTCGTAGGATTAGCTGGTATTTTTAGTGTCCAATTTTTTATGTATATTCTGGCATTAGGATTTATAATAAAGTTTCAAAAGTCAAAAAAGCATAAACTTATATGCCCTAGTGCAAAAATTAAATCCATAATAAAACAACATTGGGCTCATGGCCTATTAAAAGAAATATTAAAAACTGGGAAAAATGCCTATAATTTGGCTAGCTTAAGATTAGTATTAATAATTACTTTAATTTTTAACATTTTTGGATTTCCTTTAGTCTCTTTGATACCAGTTCTTGGAAAAGAAAAGTTAATACTATCTGAATTTAATATCGGTGTATTAGCCTCTTCAGAAGGTTTTGGCGCTCTCATTGGGGCCTTAATAATTGGAAATATATCCCCTCAAAAGCAACTCGCCTCTATTTTTATTGTTGGAGTTACTGGTTTTTTTATAGGTATGGTTATGTTTTCATTTTCACCAAGTCTATTGCTTGCTTTTATAAGCCTAACTTTTGGTGGTATTTTCTTATCTGGGTTTAGTACAATGCAAGGTGCTCTAGTCTATCAAGCATCTACAGCTTCAAAAGGTAATAATTTTGGGGTCTTAGTAACATGTATTGGAACAGCGCCTCTTGGGTTAATGAATTTATCTTGGATTATCACTCAAATTCCAGTAGACAAAACTATTCAAATAAATGTATGTTTTGGCTTGTTTTGTATAATAATGACATTACTGTACTTTTTTTATAGAAAGTGAATTTCTGACTTCAAAACTACTTTTACTGTAAACTGCTAATATCTATAAATTCACGTTAAGTGAATTAAATAATTTCTATTTTTTTTAATTATGATACTTTATGATCACCTTAAACGTCCAATAATCACATGGTTATACAAAATGAAACAAATGAACGAAATAAACCAAGTACAAGATGATGAAATCGACATTTTTGAGTTGTTCCAAACGTTATGGGATGGCAAGTGGCTAATCAGTGCGATCGTTGCGATAGCCGTTTTACTTGGCGGTGGTTTTCTTTTGCAGAAAGACGCTAAGTACGAGTCAAAGTTGATTTTTTCATTAAATACAATCCCTCCCTTTTATAAAAATAATAAGATAAAAACTGATTTCCGAACAAAGTTTTATTCCGTCAGCGTATTTGAGGAGTGGAAACAGAATAATAGTAATATTTCTATAAAGTTTGAAGATTTTAGTACGAATGTAGTTGTAGATGGTTTCGTATTGTCAAAAAATGAAGGTCAAATGTTGGCAACATTAGTATCTGAAAAGAGAGGCTATTCGTTTGTACTTGTTAAGTCAAATCAAATTCCTGTATTGGATGATTTTTTTGAGTATGCCTCTCACATAAACGGATTGCTAAAGAATGAGTATGTTGTTCGTGCTAAAGAGGAACTGAAAATAATTGAAGAACGTTTGAAGGATTTAACTACAGCAGATAACAATATTTTAGATATTTTGCTTCCGATTGATAGATATATTATTAGCGCAGAAAAGGGAGCAAACGTACTTGCTATTCAGCGTCCTAAAGCGCCCGAAAAAGTTTCACCTAATTCCTTCTTTACACTCGCATTGTCTGTAGTTTTAGGTGGAATGGTTGGTGTGTTCTTTATCCTTACTCGCAATACTATAAGGAATCGTAAAAAGCAGTTGGCTGAAGCGTAAGAAACCTCTCAATCGCCTTTTCACTAACACATTGATATTACTGAGTTTCAATAGTTCCCTTCGTACGCACAAACGAATAGAGCAGTTAGAAACTTGTTAGAAATTGGTCTTAAATTCTATATAAATCAATAATTTATATCATTGCCACTATTGAATGAGAGTAATTATTTTGGTGTAAATAACTGATTTGATCAAATTTATTACTTACACATTACTTTCACGAACGTAAATCAATCGTTGATTTCCTTAGCCTTTTTTCATACAGTTACACAAATGTGTGACTACTGAAACTCGTAGTAACTCAGAGACTAAGATTTGGCACTTAAGAAACAGCAATTTGCAGATGGCGAAACTAAAATAATGGCTCAAATAGATAAAATTTTGTCTGAAATTCTTGTTGATCCTGTGAGCCGTAGTCCTTTGATAAAGTTGCATTCACAAAATGGAAAAATTGTGGAAATAAAAAATGAAAGTGGTCAATCATATCCTGTTATTAATGGAGTTATCAATTTTGCGAATGAAACTAATTATGCAGATAATTTTGGTGATCAATGGATGCGGTTTCCTAAGCTTCAGTTAGACTCTTTTAATGGGACATCAATATCAGCAATCAGATTCTTTAAAGCTCTTAAATTAGAACCAAATGAGTTAAAAGGTAAACTGATCTTAGATGTAGGTTGTGGAACAGGGAGGTTTGCAGAAATAGCGTTAAATGCAGGCGCTTATGTAATAGGCTTAGATTACTCAGCTGCAGCGCAGGTTGCTTCCAAAAACTTGGAGAAATATTCAAATTTTAGGGCGATACGAGGTGATATTTATAAACTTCCGTTTAAGGAAAGCAGCTTTGACATAGTCTATTGTTTAGGCGTTCTTCAACACACGCCAAATGTAGAACAGGCTTTCAAGTCTCTGCCCCCGGTAGTCAAGAAACCTGGCTACCTAGTAGTGGATTATTACTGGAAACGGCTCAGATCCGTGCTTGGCTGGAAATATCCAATAAGATTGATAACTTCTCATCTAAAAGAAACTACTGTTCTGAAAATTCTTAGTCTAATTCACCCTTTTGTTTATCCAATGTCTAAATTAGTTATTAAGACTCGGTACGTTGGTAAAGCATTATCACGTCTACTACCAGTGGTTAACTATTGTAGAGATTACCCTGAATTAGGTGATGAATTATTACGTGAATGGTCATTTTTAGATACTTACGATAATTGGGCGCCAAAATATGATCAACCGCAAACAGTCGATACTGTATTAAGGTGGGCTAAGGAGATCGGTTTAGAAAAAGTAAGTTGTGAGCACGTTGGGCATTTAGTAGTTAGAGGATCTGTAAAATAGAATTCTGCAGCTATGTGAATAATTACAGGCAGTGTTAAGAATAAAATTATGTCTTCACTATGCAAGTGCCGAGTGCGCAAACTATTGAATTGCAATAGTTGCACAAGCGTAGATAAAACGTGCAAAGTAGTGATGAAGTTACACATTAGTTTCACACTAACTATTAGTAGGTGGTAAATGATTAATATTAAACAGGTAATTTTCAATATTACTACTGAGTGGGAGTAGATTTTATTACATATCATTGTTAGAAACTTGTTAGAAAGTCAAATCATGTAATTTGATTTTATTGGCTTTTGTGCTTTCGATTATTTCATATTTCTTAATTGAAAAATCATGCAGAAACTCAAAGGTTTTTAGTAGAGAGTTGTTTTTGAGTGCCATAGTAATTTCATTAGCGGCACTGACTTTTGTGAATTATGATTTTATTTCAAAAGATGGATACAAAGATAGGCTCCCACCGATTCTTTCAAAACAGAATTTATATGAAGAAGTTTGGAATCACTTCAAGCAAGAAGGGAGGCCATGTTATCAAAGATTTGCTGACTTTTGTAGAATAGATAATGACATAAACCTTACGCGTGTACATGCTCTATCTGATAGTCATCTTTCTTCAATGTCTCCACAGCTCGTTTCATCATTAGGTAATGAGTTTAACTATTTGGAGATCAATACTCCTGGCTGTCCTTTCGTTTTGAACGTGAATAATTATGATGCTAACGGAAACATATTCTATGGATGTTCTTCTGATCATCAAAATTTTCGATTAAAAAGCATAGAACAAAAGCCTTCTATTATTCTTTTAGGCGGAAGGTTTCACGCATACATAAGTTCAAGAAGTTTTGTTAATAAAAAAGTTGAAGAATTCGGAGATATATGGCTTACATTTAAATCAGAAAATAATATTCCATTTGTAGAAGAGTTCAAAAATACAGTTCAATTGTTAATCTCTCAAGGCCATAAAGTTGTTTTAATCTACCCTATACCAGAAGTTGGTGTGTCTGTGCCACATTACATTTTAAATTCGATAAAAGGTAAATCAGTTTCTGATATGAGTTCTGATTTTGAAATCCTAAACACAAGTTATGAGGTGTATCAAAATCGCTCAAAATCAACATTCGAATTGTTTGACTCTATTCAATCTCCAAATATCTATCGTGTTTATCCCCATACATTGTTTTGTAATAAACAATTGAAAGGTAGATGTGTTACACATGATTATGATAATGTCTTTTACGCAGATTCCGATCATCCAAGTGCTAAAGGTTCGGAAATGATTGTTGAATTGATTATGGAACAAATTAATAAGGCAGAGGTAAATATTAGAGGAAATTAATCACATACAACAACATTACTTAGTTTTAGTATCTGCTTTTGATTTTCCTTTTCTACACGTGTGTTTGGCAATTTTTTACGTAGCCACTTTTTGTGTCGTTCTGCTCTTTTCAGTTCTTTTTCGTTAGTATCTATTTTCTGAACAAATAAGTGTAAGCAAACTAATGCTTTTTTATGATAGAGATACAGCAATACAAGCAGTAGAAGATGAAAGTAGTTCGCTTATAAAAGTGCCAAAGAACATACAAAGAAAGCAGATAGTCACAGCAATAGATAGGATATTTGCGAAAGGGATGGAGTTTGAAAAGGGAAGACAAGTGCGTAATCCAAATCGTTCAAACGCACGTTATCATCTGACAAAGCCTATAAAGATAGAGAACTTAAAAGCTTCATTTGACGTATATGAAATACAAAAAATTGCTCTAATGAATGGAGAGAAAGTAGATAATAAGAAGTTAGCAAAGGCTATAGGATTGAAAGTAGAATGCAGAGTAAAAGACGAAGCGTATGATGCGGCATATGAAGCACGTATAGTAAGTGTTGCCATTAGCCGTAAAAAGAAGTTAGCGATAGATGCTATTGCTAATGTTGTTGAAGGTAAGTTTATCTAACAAAAAAGGAGAAAAGATATGGTACGTTCATTAGAAGAGATACAAGCAGATAAGAAGGATGCTATTGCTGAAGTGAAGAAACTCATTGTCGAATACAAACTAACAAAGGGTGATATTAGAGGAAAAGCAATAAAGCAGTTGATGGCTGAATGAGTTGAAATCATACTCTAAAAGAGGTTAGAAACTTTCTAACCTTATTTTAGTGTTTCTATTGTTTTTCAATAGCATCGAATAAGCATTTAAGTACGCTATTTCTACTCAAATGTTAGAAATTTGTTAGAAAGTATAAAAAAGAAGTAATAAGAACAATGTCTTACAACGTTGGAACTATTGAGTGGGAATAGCTTTTAATAAAAATTGGTTCATTATTTTACTAAATTGCGCTGGATCTGCTGGCATTTTGCCTTCTAGTAATCTTGCTTGTTCAAAAAGCAAAGTACCCGCATCACTCACTAAGTCGTTATTTTCTTTTTTACTCAGTAGTGATTTCATATTTTTAATAAGGGTATGGTCACCATTAATTTCTAAAATACGAGGAGCACCTTTATAATTAGCATCTCTTTGCGCCATAAGCTGTTCCATTGCAATATCCATATCACCATCGTCTGCGACCAAACATACTGGGCTGTCTGTTAAATTAGAAGATAGCCTTATATCTTTTACCTGTTCACCTAATACAACTTTCATTTGTGCTATTAGATCAACAAATTCTTTAGCTTGCTTTTCTTTTTGATCTTTATTCTCAGATTTTTTGTCTTTATTTTTCTCATCTAAATCGTCTAAATTAATTTGTCCTTGAGTTATAGATGTAAACTTTTTATCTTTAAAAGTTCCAATCATAGGCAACCAAAATTGATCAATAGCATCAGTCATAATTAAAACTGGTATATTTTTTGACTTAAAGCCTTCTAGGTGTGGACTAGCTAAAGCTTGTGATCTAGTTTCAGCTGAAATATAATAGATGTCTTTTTGATTCTCTGGCATTTTTTCTAAATAAGAAGATAATGACATGATTTCATCGTTTTCATTAGTAGAAAACCTACATAAATCTAATAAGGTTTCTTTTCTTTCCGCATCTTCATAAAGACCTTCCTTTAGAACAGCCCCATATTCTTTCCAAAAACTCTTATAACCATCAACATTTTTTTCACTTACTTTTTTAAGTTCTCTTAAAATTTTTCCAACCAGTGATTTACTTATTTTTGATACAGCTGGATTGTTCTGAAGCATTTCTCTACTTACGTTTAAATCAATGTCTTGAGTATCAACTAAACCTTTTATAAATCTTAGATAACTAGGAACTAAGGCGTCACACTTATCTGTTATAAAAACTCTGTTTATATATAATTTTAAGGATGATTTTCTATCGGGGTTAAATAAATCAAAAGGCCTTGTTGATGGAATACATATCAAATTAGTATAACTTATGGTACCTTCTGTATTATTATGCATTGTTAATAATGGTTTACCAAAACCAGCACCAATGTGAGAGAAGAATTCTTGATACTGCTCTTCAGTTATATCTTTAGAAGGTCTTGTCCATAAAGCAGAGGCTTCGTTTAATGTTTTTTCTTTAGCATCTTTTTTATCAATTTCTAATAATTTAACTGGATATGAAATATGATCAGAATATTTTCTTACAACAAATTGAAGCCTTGTTTCCTCTAAAAATTCTTTAGCGTCTTTTTTTAATTTTAAAGTTATAGATGTCCCAGCAATCTCTTTGTCAGTTTTCACTAAATCAAAACCTGTTTTTCCATCAGAAGACCATTTCCAAGCTTGTTCTTCACCAGCTTTTTTTGATACAACCTCAACGCTATCAGCCACCATAAATGAAGCGTAAAAACCTACACCAAATTGTCCAATCATAGACATATCAGATTTCTTGTCTTTACTATTACTTGCAACCTGTTCAAGAAAAGCTTTTGTTCCTGATCTAGCAATAGTTCCCAAAGATGATTTTAAATCTTCTTCATTCATACCTATGCCGTTGTCTGAAATTGTTAATATTTTTTCTTTATTATTAACTTCGATTTTTATTTCAGATACATCAGAAGAATTATTTATTTTCTTATCTGTTAGACCTAAATATTTTCTCTTATCAAGAGCATCTGATGCATTTGACACTAATTCACGTAAAAATATTTCTCTTTCAGAGTAGAGAGAATTTATGACTATATCTAATATTTTACCTGTATCTGCCTCAAATTTATTACTCATATTAGTCATTTAGATGTCCCCTTTTGTATTAAGATATATATAGATAGTTGGTTATTAACTATGTAATTTTCAAGAGTAAATTTTAAATTTTTGGGGAGCTATTCTATAACTAAGGTCAAACTTTTTGGTGCTGGAAAATTAGTTAGGTAAATTATTATTTGTCTTTAATAATTATTAATATGAACAACAAATTTAATTAATATTCTATTACTTATTATAGTCAGAATTTTCTTGATCTAGTATTAGCCTTATTTCTCTTAAGAATGCTGTACCAGCTGGGTTAGGCAATTCTTCGTTATCTAACTCTTCAGCAGTTTTTTCTGCAATATCATCATCTAAAATACTGATTTTTTTTCCTGTTTGAAGAGCATTAATATACATTTTTGCTGCTCTCTCAAAATAAAATAAACGGTTAAAAGTCTCTGCTACATTTTGTCCGAAAATTAAAATACCATGGTTACCCATTATAAAAGTATGCTTTTTAGGATTTGACAATAATTTTGCACATCTTGCACCTTCTTCTTCGAAAGCTAGACCACCATATTTTTTGTCAACAACTTGTCTTCCAAAAAACATTGAGGCAACCTGATTGATAGGTGGTAGATAACAATCATCTAAAGACGCTAAAACCGTGGCAAATATTGAATGAACGTGCATTATACATTTCGCATGAGGACACATTTTATGTATAGCACCGTGCAAACCCCATGCTGTTGCATCAGGAGCATTTTCTTTTTTAAGAACAGTTTTGTCGTTAACATCTAACAAAAGTAGATCAGACGCCTTGATTCTAGAAAAATGCCACATATTTGGGTTCATCAAAAACTGAGTTCCATCAGAGTTAACTGCTAAACTAAAATGATTGGCAACGGCTTCATGTAGATTACTTCTTTCTGCCCATCTAAATGCTGCGGCTAATTCTTTTCTTTCTTCATCAAAATTATTATTTAATAGATATTGTGAACTTGTTTGAATTTCATTCATTAATCAAAACCCTATAAAATTATGATATTCTCATATTGTATTTAGTTAAGTCAAATATTATAAATAATCTAATTATCTATGAGGTTTGAATTGGGTTATTTTTATCTTTTTATTGCTATTATTGGAGAAGTTGTTGGAACGACATATCTAAAAAGCACTAATAATTTTTCAGAATTAATACCTAGCATTTTTGTTGTTTTAGGTTACGGAACAGCTTTCTACTTTATGATGCTTGCAATGAAAACAATCCCTATTGCAATCACCTATTCAATATGGGCGGCTGTTGGTATTTCTGCAATCACAATCATAGGAGCATTAAAGTACAAAGAAATACCTGATTTTCTAGCAATTCTAGGAATAGGATTAATTATAATTGGCGTGATTCTTTTAGTTTTTTACAGCAAAATGGGTGCGAATTAAGAATGTATCGCCTTAGAGTAAGTGGCCAGGGCAGCTTCTTTGATTGCCTCATTTACAGTTGGGTGCCCATGACAAATTCTGGCTACATCTTCTGAGGATGCTCCAAAACCCATGGCAATTGAAAGCTCATGGATTACAGTTCCAGCTTCATGACCAATCATGTGTGCACCTAAAATTTTATCAGTAGATTTATCAGCTAGGATTTTTACCATTCCATCTGTATGACCAATTGCTTTAGCCCTGCTATTAGCAGTTAGAGGAAATACTCCCTTATTATAGCTAATACCATCATTTTTTAATTCTTCTTCAGTCTTACCTATGACAGCCACTTCAGGTGCTGTGTATATTATTCCTGGAACTAAATTATAATCAACGTGACCTGCTTCTCCATTAATTATTTCAACTGCGGCTACTCCATCTTCTTCCGCTTTGTGGGCCAACATCGGTCCTTTGATTACATCTCCAATTGCGTAAATATTCTTTATAGAGGTTTCGAATTTATTATTGATTTCGATAAAGCCATGTTTGTCAGTTGCCAAACCTAACTCTGCAAGACCTAATCCACTAGTGTTTGGTTTTCTGCCTACAGCAATTAAAACCACATCAGCATCTATTTGTTTTAAACTGTTAGTATTAGTATCTTTAATAGATAACATAACCTTTCCATCAACTTTTTTAACACTTTCTAAAGAATGGCTAAGCTTGAACTTCAGACCTTGCTTTTGTAAAATTTTCATAAATTTATCTGCAACTTCGTTATCCATTCCAGGCAATATTCTGGGTAGAAATTCAATAACCTCTACTTCCGAACCCAGTCTTCTCCAGACAGTACCCATTTCTAGGCCTATAACTCCCGCACCAATTACAATTAGTTTTTTTGGAACTTTTTTTAAATCTAAAGCGCCTGTTGAAGTTACTATATGCGTCTCGTCTATATCAATGTTAGGAAGAATTGTAGGGGTAGAACCTGTTGCTATAATAATTTTTTCTGCATGTATTTTTTCTATTTTTCCATTATTATTAATCTCTACCTCATTAGAAGAAATAATTTTAGCAGCACCTAGATATTTTTTAACTTTGTTCTTATTAAAAAGATAATCTATGCCTTTTGTGAGTTCTTCGACTATACCTGATTTTTTTTTTATTAATTTATCTAAATCCAAGGTAACTTCTTTACATTTGATACCCCAATCCTCGTTTCCATTTACCTTAACTGAATTTTCATATTGTTCGGAAGCATGCAACATTGCCTTTGAAGGTATACAACCCACATTCAAACAAGTTCCACCTAAGCTTTCTCTCTTTTCTATACTAGCTACTTTCATTCCTTTTTGAGCAGCAACTATAGAGGCTACATATCCACCCGGACCGGAACCAATGACAACAAGATCGTATTTATTTTGTGACATTTTTAAAACCTTTAAATTTTGAATTATGCGCCCACTACAAGTCGTCTAGGGTCTTCTATAATTTCTTTTATTCTAACTAAAAATGATACCGCTTCTCTTCCATCAACTATCCTATGATCATAAGACAGTGCCAAGTACATCATAGGTCTAATTTCAATATTATCACCAATAGCAATGGGTCTTTTTTGAATTTTATGCATACCTAAAATCCCTGATTGTGGAGGGTTTAAAATTGGTGACGACATCAAGGAACCATAAACACCACCGTTTGAAATAGTAAAAGTTCCACCAGCCATATCAGAAATACCTAAGCTTCCATCTTTTGCTTTTTTTCCAAATTCTGCAATGTTTGCTTCAGTCTCTCCAAAAGACATGTCATCCGCATTTTTTAATACAGGAACAACTAAACCTTGAGCAGTTCCTACTGCAACACCAATATTATAATAATTTTTATAGATTATATCATTACCATCTATTTCTGCGTTTACTGCAGGGAATTGATTTAAAGCATCAATTGCCGCTTTAACAAAGAAACTCATATAACCAAGTCTTACGCCATTTTTCTTTTCAAAACTATCCTGATAATTACTTCTCATTTCCATTAGAGCTGACATATCTACTTCATTGTATGTAGTTAACATAGCTGCAGTATTTTGAGCTTCTTTTAATCTGCGAGCTATGGCTAGACGTAGCCTTGACATTGGCACTCGTTCTTCTAAATTCTCATTTTGAGTGCTTCTGATGATCTTGGACTCTGTAGCAACAGGTTTACTTTCATTAATGTTAGGAACAACTTTTTGTTGATGCACTTTCTCTTCTTTTTTTTCTACACCAGGTTTTTTAACTTCTTCTGTTTTCTCACCAGCAACTATCATTGCTAATAATGCTCCCACTTCTACAGTATCGCCTTCTGATACTGCTAGATTATCTAAAATACCAGATATGGACGCTGGAACCTCCAGGGTAACTTTATCTGTTTCCAATTCAACAATTGGTTCATCTACTTCAACAAACTCTCCTTGCTTTTTAATCCACTTTGAAACAGTTGCTTCCACAACAGATTCACCTAAAATTGGAACAAGAACATCCATCTTTTTATCCTTTCGATTAGAAATAATTTTGTTAGACATGCTGTTTTTTGAAACTAATTTATCATCGTTTTTCTCAAGATTTAAATATAAAAGAACATCACCTTTAGTTATCCTACCTTGTAAACCAGTCCCTTGTATTTTAGAAACATCTAATTTTTTTTCAGCAATAATTTTAGCAGCTGAAGGCATAGCTAAGTCTTTTATATCTAGTTTATCTGACATTTATAGACCTATTCTGCAGCATGCTTACTTGTCTTTTTATTTTCTATTGTTAAAGCTTGATTAACTAAATCTGCCTGTTCTTTGTTGTGTCTAGATAAAGACCCTGTTGCAGGTGAAGCAGCTTCCTCTCTACCAGCATAAGTAGGGCGTAAAAACTTACCTTTATACGACATAAGTACATCTTCTATCTTCCTGTCAACAAAAAACCATGAACCCATATTTTTAGGCTCTTCTTGACACCATACAACTTCAGCATCGGGTGTTTTTGAAAGTTCTTCTTTAAGAGTTCTATGTGGAAAAGGGTAAATTTGTTCTAGTCTTAATATTTTTACATTCTCTAGTTTTCTTTTTTCTCTTTCTTCATATAAATTATAAAAAACTTTTCCTGAACAAATAACAACTTTTTTTATGTTCTTATCTTTTAAATTTATATCTGGGTCTTTAATAACTCTTCGAAACGCTGTTTGTTCTGCCATGTCGGATAGTTTGGAAACGCACATTTTATTTCTTAAAAGGCTTTTAGGTGTCATTATTATTAATGGTTTTCTAAAATCTCTCTTTAGCTGCCTTCTTAAAGCATGAAAGTAGTTAGCTGGTGTACTACAATTTAATACTTGCATATTATCTTCACCACATAACTGCAAATAACGCTCTAATCTTGCTGACGAATGTTCAGGACCTTGACCTTCGTATCCATGAGGCAGCAGCATTACTAAACCAGACATTCTAAGCCATTTAGCTTCTCCACTTGAGATAAATTGATCAACAATTACTTGAGCGCCATTTGCAAAGTCTCCAAACTGAGCTTCCCACATGACTAATGCCGTTGGCTCTGTTAAAGAATATCCATACTCAAATCCTAAAACTGATGCTTCTGACAAAGGAGAATCTATAACTTCAAAGTTTTCTTGGTTCTCTTTAATATTATTTAGAGGTGTGTATCTTTCTTCTTTTACTTGATCCACAAACACAGCATGTCTTTGAGAGAAAGTACCTCGACAGCTATCTTGGCCAGAAAGCCTTACGGGGTGACCTTCTATTAATAGAGAACCAAAGGCAAGATGCTCGGCAGTTGACCAATCAATTCCTTCTCCTGTATCAATTGCTTTTTTCCTAGCTTCAACTATTCTTGCAAGTTTTTTGTTAACTTGAATATTTTCAGGTATCGTTGTAATAGCATTGCCAATTAACTTTAAATCATCTGTTGAAACAGAAGTTTCTCCTCTTCTGTCATCACCATGAGCCGCTCTCAGATTTGCCCATTGTCCTTCTAACCAATCAGCTTTATTTGGTTTGTAATTCGCGCCCGCCTGAAATTCTTTTTCAAGAAATTTATTATGGTTATCGACTTCATCTTTAGCTTCTTGGTCGGTTAAAATACCTTCCTTTACTAGTTTCTTACCATAAATGGTACTTATACTATCATGTGAACCTATTTTTTTATACATGATAGGTTGTGTGAATGCAGGTTCATCACCTTCATTATGTCCATAACGTCTATAACTTATTATGTCTAAAACGACGTCACAAGCAAATTTCTGTCTAAATTCAGTAGCTATACGTGAAGCATGAATAACTGCTTCAGGGTCATCCCCATTAATGTGCATAATGGGAGCCATCACCATCTTAGCAACATCCGTACAATATGGACTTGAACGAGAATAATTTGGGCTAGTAGTAAATCCAATTTGATTATTTACAACTATATGAATAGTACCTCCAGTTCTATAACCCCGTAGACCAGAAAAATCAAAAGTTTCTGCAACAACACCTTGGCCTGCAAAGGCTGCATCTCCGTGAAGCACAATACCCAGAACAGATAATCTATCGTTAGTATCATTATGTTGATTTTGTTTAGCTCTAACTCTACCAATTACAACTGGAGCAACTACCTCTAGGTGAGATGGGTTTGGTTGCAAAGATAAATGAACGTTGTTTCCGTCAAACTCTCGATCAGCTGATGCACCCATATGATATTTAACGTCTCCAGACCCTCCAGCCTCTTCAGGATTAGCTTGGTTACCTAAAAATTCTGAAATAATAGCTCTAAACGGCTTATTTAATATATTGTATAATAAATTAAGCCTACCTCTGTGAGCCATTGCTATTACAACTTCTTTCATTCCCAACTGGCTACCGCGTTTAAGTATTTGTTCAATAGCAGGAACTACTGACTCTGATCCATCTAAACCAAATCTTTTAGTTCCAGCATATTTCTTATGAAGAAATTGTTCAAAAGTTTCTGCTCCAACTAATCTTTCATAAATTGCTTTTTTTCCTCTTTTAGTAAATTCCGTCGTGTTTCTAATTGATTCTATTCTTTCTTGTATCCAAGCTTTTTGAGCAGGATCTTGTACGTGCATAAATTCTATACCTATAGAACCACAGTATGTTTCTTTTACTATTTCCATAATCTGTCGCAGAGTGGCAGACTCCATTCCTAAAACATTATCAATAAAAATTGGTCTATCCCAGTCATCATCTTTAAAACCATAAGTTTTAGGATTTAATTCAGGGTGAACATCTCCTTCTTGAAGATTAAGAGGATCTAACTTAGCTAATAAATGACCATTTATCCTAAATGCTCTTATAAGCATTATTGCTCTTATAGAGTCTGTAGTAGCGGCCCTTAAATCTGTAGCAGAAAGATCTCCTTTTCCAGCAATTCCCCTTGCTACAGCTCTAACACTTGCAACGGTGTCAATTGCACCAATAACTTGGCTATTTTTTTTGGCCCAGCTAGGACCATCATCTAAAATTACATCGTCACCATTATTTTTGAACCACAGATCCCATTCTTTTGGAACAGAATTAGGATTTGCTTTCCATTCTTTATGCAAATCATTTATGAAAGTTGCATTTGCTCCTGAAAGAAAACTTTGATCGATATTTTGATCGTTCATAGCTACAAATCCTTTATTACAAAAAAGTTAACTAAATACACTACACAAAAACTTAACAATGAAATCAAGTTATTTCCATTCTTGTATTGCTTTTAAAACTGCCTTACCCAAGCCAGCTGGTGAATCAGACATAATAAAACCTGATTCATTCATAACTTTTACCTTAGAATCTGCATCTCCACTTCCGCCACTTACAATAGCTCCAGCATGTCCCATTGTTCTTCCTGGAGGAGCAGTTTTTCCTGCAATAAATCCAGCAATTGGTTTTTTAATCTTATGGTTTTTTAAAAATGAAGCAGCCTCTTCTTCTGCACTTCCTCCAATTTCACCAATCATTAAAATAGCCTCTGTTTGATCATCATTTAGGAACATATCAAGACAATCAATAAAATTTGTTCCATTTATTGGATCACCACCTATTCCAATGCATGTTGATTGACCAAGCCCTGCAGCCGTAGTCTGGGCAACAGCTTCGTATGTTAATGTTCCAGACCTGGATACTATTCCTATTTTTCCTGGAGAATGAATGTGCCCTGGCATAATACCAATTTTACATTGCCCAGGTGTTATTACACCAGGACAATTTGGTCCTATTAATCTAGAGTTAGACTGTTTAAGAAATTGTTTAACTTTTATCATATCCTGAACAGGTACTCCTTCAGTAATACAAATAATGAGAGGTATTTTTGATGCAATAGCCTCTAGTATTGAATCTGCAGCAAATGGAGGAGGGACGTAAATAACTGTCGCATCAGGATTAACTTCCTTTACACATTCATCAACAGTATTAAAAACGGGCAAATCTAAGTGCTTTGTACCACCTTTTCCAGGTGTAACTCCTCCTACCATTTTTGTACCATAAGCAATAGCTTGTTCTGAGTGGAAAGTACCTTGACCTCCTGTAAAACCTTGGCAAATGACCTTTGTTTCTTTATTTATTAAAACAGACATTTAATTAATCTCCTTAACAGCATTCACAATTTTAACTGCTGCGTCATCTAAGTCGTCAGCTGGTATTATTTTTAATCCTGAATCAGAAAGTATTTTTTTGCCTTCATCTACATTTGTTCCAGCAAGCCTTACAACCAAAGGTTTGGACAAAGACAATGCTTTTGCAGCCTTTACAACTCCTGCTGCAATAATGTCACATCTCATTATACCACCAAAAATATTAACTAAAATTCCTTCAACAGCTGCATCAGACAAAATGATTTTAAATGCCTCTGTTACTTTTTCTTCTGTGGCGCTTCCTCCTACATCTAAAAAGTTAGCTGGTGAACCACCTTTTAATTTAATTATATCCATCGTAGCCATGGCTAGACCTGCTCCATTAACCAAACAACCTATAGTTCCATCCAATTTAATATATGCAAGGTCAAATTTACTGGCTATTATCTCTGATGGGTCCTCTTCACTTTCATCTCTCAAATCTAATATATTCTTATGCCTGAATAATGCATTATTATCGAAAGACATTTTTGCATCTAGCGCAATTAAGGTATTTTCACTAGTTAATACTAAAGGATTGATTTCTAATAGACTTGCATTTTTTTCTGTAAAAAGTTTATATAATTGTGCAAAAAAATTACCCGCTTGTTTAAAACTAGAACCAGTTAACTCTAAGCTATTAGCTATTAATCTCGAATGAAAGGGCTGAAAACCTATAGTTGGATCAATAGTAAATGATAATATTTTTTCAGGGGTTTCATCTGCAACTTTCTCAATATCCATTCCACCTTCTGTTGAGGCTATCACAGAAATTCTACTGCTTACTCTATCTATAACCATTGAGAAATAAAATTCGGACTTAATGTCACAACCGTCTTCTATATAAAGTCTATTAACTAATTTACCACCACTGCCTGTCTGAGGAGTTATTAATTTTTTGCCTAAAATAGATTGGGCTGCCGTTTTCACAGCGTCTAAATCTTTAACTACTTTAACTCCCCCTGCCTTACCTCTTCCTCCAGCATGTATTTGGGCTTTAACCACGTATACAGGTCCTGGCAAATCGTTAGCAGCTTTTGTAGCATCTTCTACAGAAAAAACTGCTTTTCCTTCAGGTGTTGGAATATTATATAACTTAAACAACTCTTTAGCTTGATGCTCATGAATATCCAAGACTAAACCCTTTCTTTAAAATTATTCAGCTTCAAATTTTGAAGCTACCTCATTTAATTGCTTAACCGCTGAAATTGAATGATCAAACATCTCTTTCTCATCAGGTTCAAAATCTATTTCAACTATTCTTTCTACACCATCTTTACCTATTATTACTGGAACACCAACATAAATTCCTTTTAGATTATAATATCCATCAACAAAAGCTGCACACGGCAATAGTTTTTTCTTATCCTTTAAATAAGACTCTGCCATTTCTATAGCTGCTGATGCCGGTGCATAAAATGCTGAACCCGTTTTTAGCAAACCAACGATTTCTGCTCCACCATCACGCGTCCTTTGGACTATTTGATCAATCTTTTCTTGACTGCTCCATCCCATTTTAACTAGGTCAGGGACAGGAATACCTGCAACAGCTGAATATCTAGATAAAGGGACCATTGTGTCACCATGTCCTCCAAGTACAAATGCAGTAACATCACTAACGGAGACGTTAAATTCTTCTGCTAAGAAATGTCTAAATCTTGCTGAATCAAGAACACCAGCCATTCCAACAACCATATTTGTTGGTAATCCAGATGCTCTTTGTAACACACCAACCATTGCGTCAAGTGGGTTTGTGATACAAATTATAAAGGCTTTTGGACAGTTTTCTTTAATTCCTTTTCCAACTTGCTTCATAACCTTTGTATTAATTTCGACTAAATCATCTCTACTCATTCCTGGCTTTCTAGCAACACCTGCGGTTACAATAACAACGTCGCTCCCTTTAAGAGAGCTGTAATCATTAGAACCATTTATATTACTATCAAAGCCTTCAACAGGTCCTGATTGAGCTAAATCAAGAGCTTTACCTTGAGGAATACCATCAGCTATATCAAATAAAGTAACATCACCGAGCTCTTTAATTGCCGCTAAATGCGCTAAAGTACCACCTATATTACCTGAACCTATCAAGGCTATTTTATTTCGCATTTATTTAATCCTCTTTAAGTTTTAAAGTCTTTTCTATTCAAAGGTTAATTTAAATTATTTTTATTATTCTTTATACATTTCTAAACCTTTTAAACTCTTTTTCTTTAGCTATCAAGACAAGAATAATTATAAGCTTTTATTTTGTAATTGAGACATTTCTGTAATTCTAGAAATAGTACGTTGAAATTCAAAACCCCACTCATTTCCTTGATAAAGGTCTTTAAATTTAACTTCTGCATTAGCTATTAAAAAACAATTTTTATCATATAAAGCATCAATTAACCAAATAAACCTTCTTGTTTCATTACGTAAAATATCGGTTAAAATAGGAATATTATCTATTATTATTCCTTTGTACCTAAGTGCAATTTCAATGTAATCCGAAGCTGCCAAGGGCTTATTACACAAATCATCAAAATCTATTCTTGCTATTCCCGCAGCAACTTGTGGAATAAGAATTTTTCTGCCTGAGACTTCAATTTGTTCAGGTTTTTTTTCAAAACCAATACTTAATTTTAAGAAAATATTGTTAATTTTAACTTTGTTTCTGTCATTAATTGGGTTCAACCATAGTTTATTCCCACTCAAAGATCTTTCTCGCCAATCAGCTCCAATTGGTATTTCTACTACATCTGTTTTTAATTTTAAATTTTGTATAAATGGTAAAATTCTATCTCTATGTAACCCATTTTTATAGAGACCTTCAGGAGGTTGATTTGACGTTGTTACTAAAATGGTACCTTCTTCAAACATAACTTCAAATAATCGTGATAAAATCATTGCGTCAGCAATATCTCTAACTTCCATCTCATCAAAACATAATAGCTTAGCAGATTTAGCTAAATCTTTACCAACTAGGAGAACACAATCTTTATTTCTTTCAACTTTACTTTTTTCAAGTACCCTCTGATGAACTTCTTTCATAAAGTCATGAAAATGCAGTCTTCTTTTATCTTTAATATCAACATTATGAAAAAATAAATCCATAATCATGGATTTACCTCTTCCAACACCTCCAAATAAATAAATACCTTTTATAATATTATTATTTTTAAAAAAAAATTTATTAATAATATTTGCATTATTATTTAGGCTATTAATTTTACTAAAGAGCGAATTGAAATATTTCGTTACAAATAATTGACCAGAATCAAATTTTATAGATTGAGTTAAGGCAATGGTTTCTAATGTGGCGTCAATATGTTTTTCCAAACTAGCAACCATATAAAATTTTACAAATTAACTTTACTGTCTCTCAAGCTGCAGTTTTTTAATTTCCCCAATTGCCTTAGCAGGGTTAAGGCCCTTAGGACAGGTTTGAGTACAATTCATAATAGTATGACATCTATATAATTTAAAAGGATCTTCAAGTGCGTCTAATCGTTCGCCTGTCTTTTCGTCTCTACTATCAGCTATCCACCTGTAAGCTTGTAACAATACTGCTGGGCCTAAATATTTATCGCCATTCCACCAATAAGATGGACAAGAAGTAGTGCAAGAGAAACAAAGAACGCATTCCCAAAGACCGTCTATTTTTTCTCTTTCTTCAGGGCTTTGCCTTCTTTCTTTTCCATCGGTTGCAGGAGTGTCTGACTGAAGCCATGGTTTTATTGAAGTTAATTGTGCATATGCTTTTGATAGATCAGGCACAAGGTCTTTTATTACATCCATGTGTGGTAATGGATAAATATTAATATCACCCTTAATATCATCAATAGACTTTAAGCATGCTAATGTGTTTGTACCATCAACATTCATTGAACATGAACCACATATACCTTCTCTACATGATCTTCTAAAGGTTAAGCTAGAATCAATTTCGTCTTTAATTTTTATTAATGCGTCTAAAACCATTGGACCACATTTGTCTAAATCAAGAGTATAGCTATCAATTCTTGGATTATCGTCGTCATCAGGTGACCACCTATATACGTTAACTTTTCTTGTATTATTAGACTCATAATCCAAAGGGTAATCAATCCCTTTTGTTATTTTAGAGTTTTTAGGCAATGCAAATTCAGCCAATTTCGTCTCCTTAGATTTAATATACTCTTGTAGCTGGTGGTATAGACTGAACTTCATTAGTAAGAGTGTTTTGGTGAACATCTCTATAGTCTAATTTAGTTTTCATATTATCATTTAACCACATAATAGTGTGCTTCATCCAGTTTTTATCGTCTCTTTCAGGAAAGTCCTCGTGAGAGTGAGCGCCTCTAGATTCTTTTCTTTGATCAGCCGATTTTATTGTTACAATTGCTTGTTGCATTAGATTTTCTAATTCTAATGCCTCAACTAAATCAGTGTTAAATATTAATGATCTATCTTTAATAGCAATTGAATCCATGCCTTTAGTTACTGTATCTATCTTTTTGACGCCTTCAGTCATTGACTCATTAGATCTAAAAACAGCTGCATGTTTTTGCATAATATTTTGCATAGAATTCCTAACTTCGCCTACAGCAGTATCACCAGAAGCATGCCTCATTCTATCTAATCTTGCTATAATTTTATCAGTAACGTTTGATGGTAATGGAGAATGCGAACTACCTTTTTCAACTGTTTTTAAAGCTCTTTGAGCAGCCGCTCTTCCAAAAACAACAATATCTAATAATGAGTTAGTACCTAACCTGTTTGCTCCATGAACAGACACGCAGGCAGCTTCTCCTATAGCCATTAAACCAGATACAACAGAATTTTGATCTTTACCTTTTCGTGTAACAACCTCTCCATGGTAATTTGTTGGAATACCACCCATGTTGTAGTGTACTGTAGGCAGAACTGGAATTGGCTCTTTAGTTACATCAACGCCGCAGAATATCTTGGCTGTTTCACTAATTCCCGGTAATCTCATATGTAACGTCGCAGGATCAATATGTTCAAGATGCATAAATATATGATCTTTATTTGGCCCCACGCCTCTACCTTCATTAATTTCTATTGTCATTGAACGCGAAACCACATCCCTACTTGCTAAATCTTTTGCGGTAGGAGCATATCTTTCCATAAATCTCTCGCCTTCAGAATTAGTTAGATAACCACCTTCTCCTCTTGAACCTTCTGTTATTAAAACACCTGCACCATAAACACCTGTAGGGTGGAATTGAACAAATTCCATGTCTTGAAGGGGTAAACCAGCTCTTAATACCATCGCGTTTCCATCGCCTGTACATGTATGAGCAGATGTACAAGAAAAATAAACTCTACCATACCCACCTGTTGCGAGAACAGTTTGGTGCCCCCTAAATCTGTGTAATTTTCCATCTTCCATACAAAGAGCTAATACACCTTTACATGAACCATTTTCATCCATAAGTAAATCTAGGGCTATGTATTCAACAAAAAACTCAGCTTGGTGTTTAAGGCACTGTTGATAAAGAGTATGAAGTATCGCGTGCCCAGTCCTATCAGCTGCAGCGCATGCTCTACGGGCCATGCTTTTACCGTAATCTAACGTATGACCTCCAAAAGGTCTTTGATAAACTTTACCATCTTCTGTTCTAGAGAAAGGAACGCCAAAGTTTTCTAACTCCGTAATTGAAGGTATTGCATTTTTACACATATATTCAATTGCATCTTGATCGCCTAACCAATCGGAACCTTTAACGGTGTCATACATATGATACTGCCAGCTATCATTCTCACCCATATTATTTAATGCAGCACCAATTCCACCTTGGGCTGCCACTGTATGACTTCGGGTTGGAAACACTTTAGTGATACAAGCGGTTTTTAAACCGCCAGAAACCATTCCAAGAGTTGCTCTTAATCCAGCACCTCCAGCTCCCACAACAACAACATCATGTTCATGGTCTATAATTTCATAATCAGACATATATTTCTCTTTCTTTTCTTACAAAAATATCTTTAAAATACATAGAATTGATAAAACACCTAATAATATTGATAATAATTTTATCAACATAATTGATAGAACTTTTAATCCTTCAGAATGGACATAGTCTTCTATGACAACTTGTAAACCAAGAGAAGCATGAAAAAATAATGTCCCAATTAAAAGAATTAAACCTGTTGCATTAAAAGGATTTTGTATCCATAAAATACCTTCATCGTAACTGCCTAAAATTGTTATTAGTAAAGATGGAATAAACCAAAGTAAAAGAGGTATCATACCTATTGCAGTTATCCTTTGAACTTTCCAGTGACCTACTCCATGTTTAGCTGAACCTAAACCTTGAACTTTACCTAAATCACTTCTCATTACATTATTATTCATGACTATTACTTTTTAAAAATAAACAAAATATAAAGTTAAGGTTGTCAAAATAATAGCGTTCAAAACTACTATTGAACCAGAGATATAAACACTCTTTAACTCAAAACCAAGTCCAGCATCCCAAAATAAGTGACGTATTCCATTTGAGAAGTGATAAAATAGTGCAAAGGCAAATCCAAAAATAATTATCTGAACAAACCAGTTATCTACAATTGACATAAAATAAGAATAACTTTCAATACCCATACTTAAGGACACTATCCAAGCAACTATTATGAAACTTCCTATCGACAGAGATATTCCTGTTAGTCTATGAAAAATAGATAATATAGATGTTATTTGAGGTTTATAAATCTGCAGGTGAGGGGATAAAGGTCTTGGTCTATTCATTTTTTATCTTTTTAGAATTGTTTAAGTTAGCATTAATTAATTAATAAATAACAAATTTAACAGAAAGTGCAAATTTTAAAACTGGAACTAATTAAAGTTTATTAAATATTATAATTAATATTGATATAGCTAATAAAATTATTCCTATAAATTCAGTACTTTTTATTTTTTCTTTAAATATTATTATTGATATAAGAATTGAAAAAATTAATTCAACCTGCCCAACAGCTCTTACTTCAGCAGCTGTGGCAAGTCCAAATGCTAAGAACCATCCAAAGGTTGCTCCAGTTCCACATATGCCCGCAGGTAAACTTGGTTTCCAGTATTTAAAAACAGCAACAAATTGGTCTTTTTTAAAATAAAATAGGTATAGTCCAACAAATATTGTTTGAAAAATAATAGCTATAACAGATATAAAAATTGACTTGTCTAAGATAGGAGCATCAACAGATATGATTGCCATTCTAAAAGTAACTACTGATGCGGCCAAAAGTAACCCAGATAAAAGCCCAACAATAGTTGATATTGAAATCATTGAAGAAAATAATATTTCTAAAGTTCCTAATATAGTTTCCCCTTTTTTTGCAAAAGACAAAAATAAGACAGATATAACACCAAGACAAATCCCAAAAATAAGCGGATAGGAAAAAGCAACTTCTAAAATTATTACTTCTAGCAAGGCTATCAATACTACCTCAGTTTTAGAAAATCCAATACCAGTAGCAAAACTCTTATGAGAAAAAACTTTCATAAGGACATAAGTAAAGAGAACTTGAAATATCGACCCTAAAAAGCATAAAGTTAGAGAATAATTTGATAGGTTTGGAATTGAATTTCCAGGAATATTAATCCAAACAATCCAAATAAACATTGTAAATGGTAAAGCATAACAAAACCTGATGTAAGCCGCACCATAGTCACCTAATTTAAATATCATATTTTTTTGAAACGCGGATCTTGCTGTTTGGCAAGCTGCAGCAAAGACAGCTGCTAAAATCCAAACTATATCCACTAATTCAATAAAACTAAACTTTGAATTATGAAAATCAAAGTTTAGTTCCTTTTAATTTTTTACTAGCTAAAAGCTCTGCTATTTGCACTGTATTCAAAGCAGCACCTTTCCTGAGATTATCTCCTACACACCAAAAAGCAATACCATTTTTAACTGTTGGGTCTTTTCTTATTCTGCTAACGAACACATCGTCTTCACCTGCAGCTTCATCAGGAGTGACATATCCTTCATCTGCTCTATGATCTATAACGGTTATACCTTCAGCTTCTCTCAGTAACTCTCTTACTTCTTTTTCATTAATATTATTTTCACACTCAACAAATACAGCTTCACTGTGACCAATGAAAACAGGAACCCTTACACAATGAGCAACTACATTGATGTTAGGATCTAAAATTTTCTTCGTTTCCACTTTCATTTTCCATTCTTCTTTTGTGAACCCATCATCCATAAAAACATCAATATGAGGAATAACATTGAATGCTATTTTCTTAGTAAAATGCTCAGGTTTAGCTTGGTCGTGAACAAACACACCTTTAGTTTGATTAAAAAGCTCGTCCATTGCAGGTTTTCCAGCACCCGAAACAGCTTGATAAGTTGAAACAACTACCCTTGTTATTTTAAATTGATCATGAATGGGTTTTAATGCAACAACCAACTGAATTGTTGAACAATTAGGGTTGGCAATAATATTTTTTTTTACAAACCCCTCTATATCTTTTGGATTAACCTCAGGAACAATTAAAGGAACCTCGTTATCCATTCTAAAATAGGAAGAATTATCGATGACTATACAACCTTTTTTTCCTGCAATTGGTCCAAATTTTTTTGCAATTTCTGAGCCAGCAGAAAAAAGTGCAATGTCTACATCTTCAAAGTTAAAATCATCGACAGGTTTAATTTTTAAAACTTTATTGTCACCAAAGGACACTTCTTTACCCATAGAAGATTTTGAAGCTAAGGCATAAATATTATTAATAGGAAAATTTCTTTCAGATAAAGTTTGAAGCATCTCTCTTCCAACTGCACCTGTAGCACCAACTACTGCAATGTTATAAGTCATCTAATTTGTTAATTCCTCTAATTTACGCAAAATAATATCCATCATACCTTTTGTTCCAACTTTCTCTCTTCCGTGAGCCATTATGTCAGGGGTTCGAGGACCAGCCTCAAGAGCAAGTGAAACTGCCTTATCTATCAAGTCTGCTTCGTCTTTCATTTCAAATGAGTAACGCAACATCATAGAGAGACTTAATAATTCTGCTAAAGGATTTGCTAACCCTTTTCCTGCTATGTCAGGAGCAGAACCATGAACAGGTTCATACATTGCAAATCTTTTTCCTGTATTTTTGTCAACCGAGCCTAGACTAGCTGATGGAAGCATTCCCAAAGATCCAGTCAACATAGCAGCACAATCTGATAAAATATCTCCAAATAAATTATCCGTAACTATAACATCAAACTGTTTAGGGTCCCTTACAAGCTGCATAGCACAATTATCAGCATACATGTGGTGCATATCTATCCCATTGCCTTCTTTTATGTGAAGGTTTGTCATTACCTCTCTCCACAAAACTCCAGACATCATTACATTAGCTTTTTCAACTGAAGTAACTTTTCCATTTCTTGCTTTTGCGAGATCAAAAGCTACTCTTCCAATTCTTTCTATTTCTGGAGTTGTGTATAAATTAGTATCATACCCCTTTTTAACTTTAGAGCTAACTTCTTCAATACCACGTGGTTCAGCAAAGTAGATGCCACCTGTTAGTTCTCTTAGTATTAATATATCTAACCCTGATATTATGTCGGGCTTGAGAGAAGAAGCATCCACTAAAGCAGGAAAAACCATTGCTGGTCTAAGATTAGCGAACAAGTCCATTTCTTTTCTTAATCTTAACAAACCATTTTCAGGTCTTTTATCAAAATCAACGCCGTCATACTTAGGACCACCTACTGCTCCAAATAATACTGCATCAGCTTCAATAGTATCAGCTAATGTCTCATCAGTAAGAGGGGTTCCATATTTATCGTAAGAGGCTCCCCCAACTAAACCTTCTTTTACATTAAAAGTAATACTTTTATTTTTGGCTAACCATTCAACTACCCTAAGTGTTTCATTTACAACTTCAGGACCAACTCCATCTCCAGGCAAAACCATTAATGTTCTATTTGATGACATTTCTTTCCTAACTCTAAAAATAAATTACAGCCAAGGACGCTCTGAGGACATTTTAGATTCAAAAGATTGTATCTCTTCAGATTTTTCCATAGTTATACCTATATCGTCCAAACCTTCTAAAAGACATTTTTTTCTAAACGGATCAATTTCAAATTTTATAACAGATCCATTTGGTCTCCTTATTTCTTGAGAGGGAAGATCTATTTCAAGCTCTGGATTTTCTTTGTCTTTGGCGTCAGCCATTAAAGCTTCTCTTTGATCAGCTGTTACTTTAATTGGTAAAAGACCATTTTTAAAAGAGTTATTATAAAAAATATCAGCAAAAGAAGTTGAGATTATACATTTAATACCAAAGTCTGACAAAGCCCAAGGAGCATGCTCTCTACTTGAGCCACAGCCAAAATTATCTCCAGCTACAATAATATTACTTGAACGATAAGGTTCTTTATTTAAAATAAAGTCTTCTTTTTCAGACCCATCATCATTAAATCTCATTTCATCAAAAAGATGTTTTCCTAACCCAGTTCTTTTAATAGTCTTTAAAAACTGTTTAGGTATAATTTTATCAGTATCTATATTTATAAAGTTAAATGGAGCGGCAACTCCCTTAAGATTGACGAATTTTTCCATATTCTATCCTTTTTGCAAAAACTAGATTATTGAACCAGCGTCTGTTAGTTTTCCAGTTATAGCCGATGCTGCTGCAATTTCAGGACTTACTAAATGTGTCCTGCCCCCTTTACCTTGCCTGCCTTCAAAATTTCTATTTGAAGTACTTGCACATCTTTCTCCTGGCTGAAGTTTATCCTCATTCATAGCTAAACACATAGAGCAGCCAGGTTCTCTCCACTCAAAGCCTGCTTCAGTAAACATTACATTTAAACCTTCTTCTTCAGCCTGAGTTTTAACAAGGCCTGAACCAGGAACAATCATAGCTCTAATGCCTTCTTTTACCTTTTTGCCTTTAATGACTTCTGCAGCCGATCTTAAATCTTCTATTCTAGAGTTAGTGCAAGAACCAATAAACACAGTATTTATTTCAACGTCAGAAATTTTTTGTCCACCCTTTAAACCCATATACTCTAGAGACCGTTCAATCTTTTGACGAATATCATCATCATTTATTTTTGATGGGTCGGGAATATAGCCATCTATTGAGACAACGTCTTCTGGACTAGTGCCCCAGGTCACTGTTGGCTTAATTTTACTTGCGTCAATCTTTACTTTCTTATCATAAAAAGCGTTGTTATCAGATGGTAATGACTTCCACCATTCCATTGCTAGATCCCAATCTTTTCCTTTTGGTGACATGGGTTTGTCAGCTAAATAATCAAAAGTTACCTGATCTGGTGCAATCATGCCTGCTCTTGCTCCAGCTTCAATAGACATATTACAAACTGTCATTCTACCTTCCATAGATAATTTTTTTATAGCTTCACCTGAATATTCTATGACATGACCCGTTCCACCAGCTGTTCCAATTTTACCTATAATAGCAAGTACTAAGTCTTTTGCTGAAACACCTCTTTGAAGTTCACCTTCAATATCTATAAGCATATTTTTAGCTGGCTTTTGAATTAAAGTTTGTGTTGCCAAAACATGTTCAACTTCAGATGTACCAATACCAAAAGCAAGAGCTCCAAAGGCACCATGTGTAGCTGTATGACTGTCTCCACAAACTATTGTCATTCCAGGTTGTGTGAAACCCTGTTCAGGACCTATAACATGAACAATACCTTGCCTCTCGTCCATCATATTGAAATATGGTATTCCAAAATCTTTTACATTTTGATCTAAGGCTTCAACTTGAATCCTTGATTCTTCTTCGTCAATACCTGAAGCCCTATCAGTGGTTGGAACATTGTGATCAGCGACTGCTAATGTTCTATTCGGAGAATTTACTGTCCTACCTGACATTCTCAAACCCTCAAAAGCTTGAGGGCTCGTCACTTCGTGAACCAAATGTCTATCTATATATATTAGTGATGCGCCATCTTCTTGAGTGTTTATTAGATGATAATCCCAAATTTTATCAAAGAGTGTCCTGGGTTTCATTTCAAGTCTCCTTATAACTAGGAAAGCAAAGTATTAAAGTTAATTAAAGTTAATCGAAATTAACTTTTTGAATCAGTTTCTTCATTAACTTTTTTGTCTGTTACTTTAGATTTAACTTCTTTTTTTGATACTTGAATTTTCTCAACAATACGAGCTGATTTGCCTCTTCTATCTCTGAGGTAATATAATTTAGCTCTTCTAACTTTACCTCTTTTAAGCACTGTTATTCCAGCGATTTTAGGAGAAAAAATTGGAAATATTCGTTCCACACCCTCACCATAAGAAATTTTTCTTACGGTAAAATTTTCATTCAGGCCACCACCACTTCGAGCAATACAAAGACCTTCAAATGCTTGAACTCTCTCCTTGTCACCTTCAACTATTTTAACATCAACTTTTAGAGTGTCGCCTGCACCAAATTCAGGTAAAGTTCTCTCTGCAGAAATCTTCTCCATTTGATCTTTTTCAATTTTATCAATAACGTTCATTTTATTACCCTTTCGTGATTTATACACATAACAAATTAATAATTTTTTTGCTACTTAAGATTTTATATATTTTGACCATAAATCTGGTCTTTTTAATTTTGTTATCTTTTCTGACATTTTAATTTTCCATATTTCTATTTTTTTATGATCTCCAGATAGTAAAACCTCTGGAACTTCTATCCCATTCCATACTCTTGGCTGGGTATATAATGGATATTCTAACAGATTACCTTCAAAACTCTCTTCTACTAAACCTTGTGAGTTTCCAATAACATTTGGAAGAAGTCTAATCGTGGCGTCCATAATTAGCTGTGCGCCAATTTCACCACCTGATAAAACATAATCACCAACACTTACTTCTTGTATATCATTATGAGTTAAAAATCTTTCATCAACTCCTTCATATCTCCCGCAAATAAAAACAACACCTTTTTCTTTAGACAAATCCTTAGCAAAACTTTGATCAAATTTACGACCTCTTGGTGACAAATAAATTCTAGGCCCATCATAATCAATAACTGATTTTAATGCCGTGTCTAGAACCTCTGGTTTAAGAACCATTCCATGACTTCCACCAAATGGCACATCGTCAACTTTGCCATTTTTGTCATTTGAAAAGTCCCTAATATTAATTGTATTTAAAGACCAAAGATTATTTACTAAAGCTTTGCCTGCAATGGAAAAAGCCAAAGTTCCTGGGAACATCTCTGGAAACAATGATAAGACTGTAGCATTCCACACACTAAACTCCTTGTTTTAACCATTTAAAAAACTTAAATCTAAATTTAAAATTACCTCTTTTTCTTTATACTTAATTTCATTCAAGAACCGTTTACTTGCAGGTAAATAAAACATTTTATTATCCTTATTTACTTCAAGTAATAAACCTCCACCAAAATCATTCAAAGATACAATGAAACCAAAACTTTCTCTTTTGGTATTATAGACTTCGAAGCTAACTAAATCTCTATGATAAAACTCGTCATCAGATAATTTAGGAAGGCTTTCTCGCTTAATAAATAATTTCGAATTTCTAAAATTTTCTGCATCGTTTCTTGTTTTAATATTTTCAATTTTACAAATAAGATTTTGCTTCACCTTTCTAACAAGTTTTAACTTAATTGGATTAATATCGTTATCTATAAATATTTCTTCATAAGTGAATATGTTTTCTGGTTTCTCAGCGTAGCTTTTAACTTTAACTTCTCCTTTTATACCATGAACACCAACAAAACATCCAATTTCGATTAAGTTACTATTTGACAAAGTATACCTATTATTTTTTATCCTCTTCTTCTGCTGCCGGAGCCTCTTCCGCTGGAGCTTCTGCTGCCGGAGCCTCTTCCGCTGGAGCTTCTGCTGCCGGAGCCTCTTCCGCTGGAGCTTCTGCTGCCGGAGCCTCTTCCGCTGGAGCTTCTGCTGCCGGAGCCTCTTCCGCTGGAGCTTCTGCTGCCGGAGCCTCTTCCGCTGGAGCTTCTGCTGCCGGAGCCTCTTCCGCTGGAGCTTCTGCTGCCGGAGCCTCTTCCGCTGGAGCTTCTGCTGCCGGAGCCTCTTCCGCTGGAGCTTCTGCTGCCGGAGCCTCTTCCGCTGGAGCTTCTGCTGCGGATGCTAATTTTTCAGCTGCTTCTGCTTCTCTTTCTAGCCTTTTCTTGCCAGGAGCACTTTTAATAGGTTGTTCTCTTATAACAGGAGCCTTTACTAGGCCGTCTGAAGACAGCATTTTAGCCACTCTTAATGTCGGTTGTGCTCCTTTAGAAATCCAATATTTGGCTCTTTCAACATCTAACACTAATCTTTCAGCATGATCTTTAGCAACCATTGGGTTATATGAACCTAACCTTTCAATGAATTTACCATCCCTTGGGGACAGAGCTTCTGCTACCACAATTTTGTAAAAAGGTCTTTTCTTAGCTCCACCTCTTGATAATCTTATTTTCAGTGCCATTTATTTTCCTTATTTTAAGTTAATTAAATTTATCGTCTCTTTTTTGAAGGCTTTCCACCTAAACCAGGCAAGCCCATTCCTCCAAATTTATTAGCCATATTTCCTAAATTTGGCATGTTACCACCCATCATTTTTTGCAATTGTGCCATCTTTTCAGGGTCCATTGCTGGCATTTGTCCATCACTAATAGGTGCATCTTGATTAGATCCACCTAAAGATGACATCATATTCTTTAATCCACCAAGGCCACCCATTTTGCCCATTTTTTTCATCATACGAGCCATGTCTTGTTGTTGTTTTACTAGTCGATTTACATCTGAAACAACAGTTCCTGATCCTGAAGCAATTCTTTTTCTTCGAGATGCGTTTAACAACGCCACATTTATTCTTTCTTTCTTTGTCATTGAGTAAATAATAGCTTCTTGTTTAGAAATCGCTTTGTCATTAAAATTGTTAGCCGCCATTTGTTTTTGAAGTTTACCAATACCAGGTAACATTGACATTACTCCGCCTAAACCACCCATTTTTTTTAACTGCCCGATTTGTTTTAGCATGTCGTTCATATCAAAACTGCCTTGAGACATTCTTTTCATCATATGAGCAGCATCTTCTTCAGCGATTGTTTCAGCTGCTTTTTCAACTAAAGAAACAACATCTCCCATATCCAATATTCTGCCAGCAGCTCTGTCAGGATGAAAAGGTTCTAAACCTTCTAATTTTTCAGAAACACCCACAAATTTTATTGGGCAACCAGTAACTGATCTCATTGATAAAGCCGCACCACCTCTGGCATCACCATCAGTACGAGTTAAAACAACACCAGAAATTTTGATTAATTCTGAAAAAGCCCTAGCTGTTTGGACAGCATCTTGACCAGTCATTGCATCAGCTATTAATAATGTCTCAGAAGGATTAGACAGTTTAAAAACTTCTTGAGCTTCAGACATCATAGCCGTGTCTATAGTAGTTCTTCCTGCTGTATCAAGTATCAAAACGTCTATTGCTTGAACTTTAGAAGCTGCCATTGCTCTTTTAGTTATTTTTTCTGGACTTTCTCCATCTATTTCAGGCAACACAGAAACTTCAGCTTGTTCACCTAAAATTCTAAGTTGTTCTCTAGCAGCAGGTCTATAAATATCAAGTGACGCAAGCATTACCTTTTTTCTTTTCTTAGACTTTAAATGTAAAGCTAACTTACCTGCAGTCGTGGTTTTACCTGAGCCCTGAAGACCAACTAGCAATATAACAGCTGGTGGTGCATGATCAATTAAGAGTTCAGATTGATCAGAACCAAGAACTTCAATTAAGACATCATTTACTATTTTTATAACTTGCTGACCAGGGGTTACAGATCTTAAAACTTCTTCACCTACTGCCCTAACTCTTACTTTATCTATAAATTCTTTTACCACTGACAATGCCACATCAGCTTCTAGCAATGCTGATCGCACCTCTTTAAGTGCTTTATCAACATCACCTTCAGAGAGTGAACCTCTTTTGGTAAGGCCTTTAAAAACATTACCCAGTTTGTCTGTTAAATTCTCAAACATGTAAATTCCGTCTTAATCTCTAAGCAAAAATACGCCCGTGCTTGAAACTCAAGGACGCGCGTTAAAATAATTCTAAAATATATTATTCTTGTTAGTTATATAAATCTTGTATCTAAGTCAAGTTTAAATAAAATCCTATAATTCATCTAAACCTGCAATAGCACGAGAAAAAGAAGATGCATTAAAAGATTGTAAATCATCCAAACCTTCTCCAACGCCGACAGAATGTATAGGAATTTTAAATTTTTCTGCAAGAGAAACAACTACTCCACCTTTTGCGCTACCGTCTAGTTTAGTAACAATGATACCTGTTAAACCAATAGCTTCATTAAAGTTCTCAAGTTGTGAATGAGCATTTTGTCCAACTGTACCGTCAAGTACAACAACTTTTTGGTGCGGTGCATTTTCGTCTAATTTTGCTAATACTCTACAAGTTTTCGTTAGCTCTTCCATTAAATCTTTTTTATTTTGGAGTCTTCCAGCAGTATCTACTATTACAATGTCTACATTCTCCTTTTGTGCCTTTTGAAAAGCTTGAAATGCAACCGCCGCTGAATCTCCACCATCTACTCCAGAAACAACTTGTGCTCCAACTCTTTGACCCCAAGTTTTTAATTGCTCTACAGCTGCAGCTCTAAATGTATCAGACGCAGCTAATATAACAGATTTATTTTGCAACCTAAACTGCTCTGCAATCTTACCAGCAGTAGTTGTTTTTCCGGATCCATTTACACCTGCTAAAAACAAAACATGTGGCTTAGCTGTAATATTATCAAAAAGACTCAGTTCACAAGGTAATAAAATTTCTTCAATTTCAGATGCAACAGTTTCAGTAATAACTTGTGGTGTGATTTCCTTTTTATCATTTAATTCAAATTTTTGGTCTTTAATTTTTTTTGTTATACGAGCTGATGCTTCAATACCTAAATCTGCTAATATCAGTTGATCTTCAATATCATCAAGCGTTAGCTGGTCTACAGTCTTTTTTCCTGTAACCGAAGCTAAAGCTCCTCCAACTTTGGATGCAGATTTACTTAATCCATTTTTTAGCTTGTTAAACCAGTTTAGTGCCATATTTTATAATCTCGTAATAATATTATAAATTTTCATTGACGCAACCTACAAGACCTTCTGAGTTAAAATCTAAAATTTTAGTAGATACAATATTACTACATTCAACTATTTTATTTACCTTTATTTTAGAGAAGTTAGGTGCATAACCAACAGAATTTTTTTCTATAAGAACATCTTGTATGGTTCCAACTTGAGTTTTAAAAAAATTTTGACGTTGTGTTTCAGCAAGCACCCTTAAATCTTTAGCTCTTTTTTTTATGACAGCACCAGATACCTTTGGCATTTTTGAAGCCGGCGTCCCTTCTCTATCTGAATATGGGAAAACATGAACATACGTAATGTCAGCAGCCTTAATTAAATCAATACTTTTTTGGTGTGATTTGTTATCTTCAGTTGGGAACCCAGAAATAAAATCACCACCAAAAACAATATCTGATCTTCTTCTTTTTACTTCTTTAACAAAATTAATTACATCCCTATTCAAATGACGTCTTTTCATTCTTTTCAAAATAAGATCGTCTCCATGTTGAATAGACAAATGAATATGTGGCATCAATCTCTCTTCATTTTCTATAGCGTCCATTAACTCAAAATCAACTTCAGCAGGATCAATTGAAGATAATCTTAATCGAGGTAAATGAGGTATATTTTTTAAAATCTTTTTTACTAACAATCCTAAACTTGGTTTTCCAAAAATATCACCACCCCATGAGGTTAAATCTACACCTGTTAATACAACTTCTTTAACTCCATTTTTTAACAATGAATTTATTGAGTTTATAATATTTTGAGTGGAAACAGATCTGCTTGGACCTCTCCCAAACGGAATGATGCAAAAAGTACATCTATGATCACAGCCGTTTTGAACTTGAACAAAACCTCGAGTATGATTATTAAAAGAATCAACGAGATGTTCAGAAGTTTCTTTAACATTCATTATGTCATCTACAAAAATGTTATTAGGGGATTTAATGTCATTGTTTATACCAAAATTTTCCCAAAACTTCTCATCTAATTTTTCTCTATTTCCTGCCACAAAATTTACTTCAGGCATTTCATTCCATATTTTTGGATTTATTTGAGCAGCACATCCTGTAACCAATATTTTAGCATCAGGGCGATCTTTTTTTGTTGATCGTATTGCTTGCCGAGCTTGTCTTTCCGCTTCACTGGTTACTGCACATGTATTAAAGATAATAAGGTCACTATGCCCATACTTACTGGCATGGTCACTTATAACCTGGCTTTCCCAAATATTAAGCCTGCAACCAAAAGTCTTAATTTCTGGTATTGAGTTTTTATTTTTGATATTTGCAGTCAATTAATATTCCAATATACCTTCAAACACTCTTTCTGTCATTCCAGTGAGTGTAACAGTTTTATCTTCTAACCACTTAATATATAAATTACCACCGTCTAGTATAATTTTATTATTTTTAGAACTTAAACCAAGAACTGAAGCTGCGACTGATGTAGCACATGCTCCCGAACCACATGCTTGCGTAATTCCTACACCTCTTTCCCACACCCTCATCCTTATAACACCATTCTCCAAAACACATGCAAATTCTATATTTGCAAATTGAGGAAAAACAGAGTTTTTTTCTAAAATAGGGCCAATTTTTTCTATGTCTAATTTATTCAATTCTAATGAATTAGGAAGAAATATTACTGCATGCGGATTACCCATTGACAAGCAAAAAGCTTCAAAATCATTTAAAAACACTTTTTGGGTGTTCTGTATCTTTGCAAGAGGAATTTCATTCCACTCAAATCTCGGTCTACCCATATTAACAGTAACATCACGTTTATCTTTATTACACTTTAATTTTCCTGAAATTGTTTCAATGTACAAATTATCTATATTTTCTTTTTTCATTAAATAATCAGCAATGCATCTCACACCATTTCCGCACGCTCCCGTTTCAGAACCATCTGAATTATACATCTTTACCTTGAAGTTTTCTTTTATGCTGGTGTTTTCAATAATCATTAACTGGTCACAACCTACTCCAATTCTTCTATTGCTCATCTGTTGAACAAAATCTGGTTGGTGTATAATTGGATTTTTAATATTATCAAAAATAATGAAGTCATTTCCTAACCCATGCATTTTAATAAATGGTATTTTCAAAAAATATATCCTTAAAAATTAATAATAAAGTCAAATATTGATATCTATAATAATAGGCACATGATCAGATGGTCTTTCCCAATTTCTAGTGTCTTTATAAATAACACCAGATTTAACTTTAGAGAATAAGTTTTTAGAAACCCATACATGATCTAAACGCCTACCTCTGTTTGATATTTCCCAATTTCTATTTCTATAAGACCACCAAGAATAAAGTTTTTCTTCATGGGGAATAATTTCTCTCATTACATCAACCCACTCACCAGAATTAATAATTTCTAATAATAGTCTTGTTTCTAAAGGAGTATGTGAAACTACATTTAGTAACTGTTTATGTGACCAAACGTCATTTTCTAATGGTGCAATATTTAAGTCACCAACTAAAATTTTATTATTTTTTACATCTTTTGAGAAAAATTCTTCCATTTCATTTAGAAAAGAAATTTTATGTTCAAACTTTAAATTTTTAGAAACATCTGGCTCATCACCACCTGCAGGCACATAAAAATTATGGAGTTCAACTTTATTACTTAATTTTACAGAAACATGTCTAGTATCACTTTTTTCACACCAATTTATATAGCTATTAACTTCAAATGGAATTTTAGATATAATAGCTACGCCATTATAAGACTTTTCACCTCTAAATATTTGATATTTCATTCCAATTTTTTTGAAATCTTCTAAAGGAAAAAATTGATCTTGTGTTTTTGTTTCTTGCAAACATATAACATCAATTTGTTGTTCTTGAATAAACCTTAAAACTTGATTTAATCTAAGCCTAACAGAGTTAATATTCCAGGTTGCTATTTTCACAAAAATCTCTTTGTTTAATTTTTTATTTTTTTTATTTCGTCACTTTATCTTATATTTTCAGAGTGTTAAAACCAAGTCTCTTTATATACCTCTAAACCTGCAATATGATTTTGTACAAGAAAAAATTCATTACCTTTTTCAAAAAGATTATTTATAGACATTTGATATCAAATTTTTAATTATTAGGTTCTGGAAAATCATCTGGGAAAAAAATTGCAAATGGTAGTTTTTGATTATATTTAGCATTTTGAATTAAGACAGTTGTTTCGTCTCCAACAATATCCCTAATAATCCATTTTTTTAAAAGAAAAGGTTTTTCTGAAAATTCTAAAATTAACTCTCCAGCCTGCTTGTTTTTGGCAAGTTTAATTTTTAAAACAATAATTCCTAATATTTTTTCTAAGTCTACAATAAGATCTTTGTTATTAAAGTTAATTTTGTTTTCTAATAAAATTGAAAAAGGGGTCTGGTTCAAAGGAATATTATTTGTAGACTTTAATTTTCTATTCTGTATGACAATCCAAAACCCTTTAGTTGTTATGAGAATATTGTTAGGTTGGTTATAGTCTATTCTTAATTTTCCTGGTAAATCTAAAAATATTTTTCCTTCACTGGTTTTACCTGAAGGACTTACTTGTATAAAATCAGCCTCTAAAGTTTTAAGGTTCTTAAAAAAAATTTCTACTTTTAATATAGAGTTAGTTTTTTCTGCAGCATTTATTATTGGAACTCCAAAAAAACATAAGAAAATTGTTAACAAAAAATAAATTAGAGAAATTGGTATCGTTTGATTAAGTTTCACCTAATTATCCTCTATTAAGACTTCTCTTTTCCCAGCTCTTCCTGGTTTAGAAATGACATTGTTTTCTTCCATTTTTTCTATTATTGTTGCTGCTCTATTGTAACCAATTTTAAAATATCTCTGAATAAAAGATGTACTTGCTTTTCTTTCTCTAGCTATTAAAGCAACGGCTTGATCATATAATTCATCATTTTGATTGTTATTTTTATTAGCAAGCCCATAAACACTCTCATTATAAGAACTTTCTGGCTCTTCAGTTATTGTCTCATCATAATCAGGAATAGATTGATCAGACAAAAATTTAGTAACTTTTTCGACTTCACCGTCTTCCACGAATGGACCGTGAACTCTAGTTAACTTACCACCTCCAGCCATGTACAACATATCGCCACGCCCTAATAACTGTTCACCGCCTTGTTCACCTAATATAGTTCTACTATCAATCTTACTAGTTACTTGAAAGGATATTCTTGTTGGAAAATTTGCTTTAATAGTGCCTGTAATTACATCCACTGAAGGTCTTTGTGTTGCCATTACAACATGAATGCCAGCTGCTCTTGCCATTTGAGCTAGTCTTTGGACAGCTGATTCTATTTCTTTTCCTGCTACCAACATCAAGTCTGCCACCTCATCTATTACAACTACAATAAATGGTATAGGTGTTAGATCAATATGTTGATCTTCAAAAATTGCTTGTCCTGTATCTGGATCAAAACCTACTTGAATACTTTTAGTTAGGACTTCACCTTTTTTTCTAGCTTCAATTAATCTGGTATTATAACTGTCAATATTCCTAACTCCTAACTTACTCATTGACATGTATCTAGTTTCCATTTCTCTTACAGCCCACTTCAGTGCAACTATTGCCTTATTTGGATCTGTTACAACAGGTGTCAACAAGTGTGGAATTCCATCATAGACCGATAACTCAAGCATTTTAGGGTCTATCATTATAAGACGACACGTCTCAGGGGTATGTTTATACAATAATGAGAGTATCATCGCATTAATCCCAACTGATTTACCTGATCCAGTTGTTCCTGCTACTAAAAGATGAGGCATTTTGGCTAAATCTACCACTACAGGATATCCTGCAATATTTTTACCTAAACAAACTGGGAGATTAAAACGTGAATTTTGAAACTCTTCATGTTCTAAGATGTTTCTCAATAAAACTGTTTCTCTAATTTTATTGGGTAATTCAATTCCTATAACATTTTGTCCTGACACCATGGCTACTCTTACAGCCTCAACAGTCATTGATCTGGCAATATCTTCAGCAAGAGACACAACTCTTTGGCTTCTTAATCCTGGTGCGGGTTGTAAATCGTACCTAGTTACTACAGGTCCGTATCTTACTGTATCTATATTTCCATTTATTGAATAGTCAGATAATACTCCTTCAAGAACCTTAGCATTTGCATCTAAAGTCTCTTTACTTGGTGGCTTAATATCCTCAGTTATGTTTTTTAATAATGTTACTGGTGGCAGTACAAAACCATTCTCTGAACTAAGTTGTAAATTTTGTTGAACAGAGTTATTTCTGTTAGTGGTCTTTTTGGAGATATCATTATCTTTTTGATTTTTAACTGAAATAGGTTTTTTTCTAAGTTTAGGTAATTTTCGCTCAATAAAATTATTCTCATGTGTAAACTTCAGATAAAGAGTTTTAATAAAATTAAATAAATTAAAGTTATTTAAATTTTGTGTTGTTGCATTTTCATAATTTTTTTGAGAAATAAAAAAAAGGTTATATAATATGCTTAATACCCATATAATTGGTAGATAAAAGGGACGCAAAATAAATTTCAAAAATTTAGTCTCTTTCTCTCCCAATGACAACAACCAAAAAAACATTATTAAAGAAATTATTAATGAACATACACCAAAAGTTACATTTGTATAAAATTGATCTGTTTTAAATTGAATACTGATTTCATTTGTTATTTTTAAAAACCCCCACTCGGCTAAACCATTTTGATTTATTATTGAATACTTAAGTTGTAAATTATTATTTAATACATCTTCTAGATAGATGCCACCTAATGTACTAAAAATAATCATTAATAAAAAAGTAAATAATTTTAACTTTAAAAACTTAAAAACAGACCTGTTAAATAATTTTATAGCCCAAATAAACAATACTACAGAGCTTAGCAATCCTGGAAAAATTCCAAATTCTCTTATTACAAAGCCTGCAATCCACGCTCCATAGCTGCTATACAAATTTGTTGGGACTTTATTTGATGCAAACCCCCAACTTGGATCATCTGGACTAAAAGAAACTAAAATTAAACAGAATGATATAGAGGTGAAAAGAAGAATCAAGGTAAAGACAGAATGAAAGACCTTATTTGACAACTTTTCTTTTATTTCTTCATTTAATTTATTCACTGAAAACCCAATTATTTTGTCAATTTTGATTTTAAAAATAAAGAAACTCTTTTCATGGCATCTTCAACGACTTCTTTATCATCAACTATAGCAATTCTTAAGTAACCTTTTCCAGGATTAAATCCGTCTACTTCTTTTGCCATATACCTTCCAGGCATAACTCTTAATGAAAATTTGTTCCATAAGGTTTTAGTTGCTTTTTCATCATCATCTACTTTTAACCACAGAAAAAATCCTCCATCTGGAACTTTGAAATCCTTATAAAATGGTTTTAAATATTCTTCTACAATTTGAAAATTTTGATCATAATGTATGCAAGCTTTTGTATTATGATCTTCATCGGCATACAAGGATGCCGCGGCTTTTTGTATTGGTATAGGTACTGGTGATGCCCCATTAGAAACTAATAATTTATAACTATCTATTATTTTTTCGTCACCAACTATAAAACCTGCTCTCATACCACTTGCATTGCTTCTTTTTGACAAGGAATTAAAAACAATTAAATTATCCAGATTGTCACCTAAGCTTAAAGCAGCATCTAATCCACCGACTGGTTTGGGTTTATTTAGTCTGTAAATATCACTATAACATTCATCAATAGCAAGAATAAAATTGTATTTTCTAGCTAATAAAATTGCATTTTTTAAATAGTTTAAACTTGCTATCCCACCATGCGGATTTGACGGAGAGCAAAGATACATTATGACGCAGGTATCTAATATTTTTTCAGGAATATCTAATATATTTGGAAGATATTGATTTTCTGGCAAAGCGTTTAACCAATAAATTTTAGATCCACTCGAAATACTTCCGGCACGCCATGCATGGTAGAAAGGATTAGTTACTATTGCTGTTGTTTCTCCAGCTTTTGTGTTCTTAGCTAGTAATCCAACTAAGTGTAGAGGTTCACGTGTACCAGGAACAGGTACAATATTTTTATTTATATTAATAATTTTTTCTGCTCCTGGATTTCTTCTTTCTATATATTTAAATATACTATTACTTAATTCAGGAATTGCTGCACTAGGGGGATATTTCCCCCACTCATTAAAATTGACAGATAATTCATGTCTGACAAAATCAGGCATTTTTAGAGTTGGTTCACCCAATGACATTTTTAATATAGGATAGTTAGGGTTTGGGTCTAAATCTTCTAAAAGAAAATTTAGTTTACCAAACATCCAATCTTTTAATACATTATAATCTGAATTAACCATTTGACCTCTTAAAAAATTAATAATTTATTTAAATTATATATTATAGTTATAAATAGTTAAAACTAATACATCACAATTAATAAAGTTCGATAATATGAAATCATTAACAAATAAACAACCTTTACCCCAAGAACATTTTTATAAAATATGTGTTGTAGGAGGTGGTATGACAGGAGCTATCATGGCTCTGCTATTAAAAAAATCAAAATTATTTAATACGAACGATATCGCATGGATTATGCCAAATATTAAAATACCAAATGATCTTAGAACAACTTTTTACAATGAAGAGAGTATTGAACTATTAAGTAAATTAAATATTTGGCGTGATCTAAAAAAAAGTGATTACACAAATGTAAAAAAAATCCAAGTTTTTGGCAAAAAAAACACAACTCCATTGATTTGGAATAACTCCAACAAAGAACAAAACTTTGGAGCAGTAGTAAAAAATAAAGTTATGTTAGATTCTATTTTTTCAAAATTAGATGATATACAAAAATTTGAAAATTTTGTTACTAACACTACATGCGATAATTTCGAAAGAACTTTGTATTTTAATGACAAACATTATATCAAAACAAATCTAGTTTTATGTGCAGATGGAAAGAATTCTCAATTAAGAAAATTACTATTAATCAAAACTATTCTAAAAAAAACTGGTCACATAGCTATATCAGGCTTCTTAGAACAATCAAAAGACCACAAGTTAACAGCAACTCAAGCTTTTACTGAATTAGGGCCAATAGGATTACTTCCATTTGAAAACAAGAATAAAATAAATTTTGTTTTGAGCGTAGAGGAAACTAAATATAACAATATCCTATCAAAAAATAATCCTGAACAATATATATGTGAAAAATTAGAAAATTTTTTCTCTAATTTTAATCTAAATTTCAAACCCATAAAAAAAATTAATAATTTAAACAATAATCTCTCTTCTTGGCCTTTGGATTTAAACTTTATTATTAATCCAACAGCTAATAGAGCTATGTTGATTGGTGACGCTGCTCATTCTATACATCCTCTTGCCGGTCAAGGTTTAAATCTAGCTATGAGAGACTGTGTTTCTGTTCTGAATTCAATAGAAGAGAGCTCAAAGTTTGGGAATGATCTAGGTGATATCTCTATTTTGAATTCTTACAAGAAAGATAGATTATCCAAAACTATTGCAATGACAGCCATTACTGATTTCTTGTTCTATGGGTTTGCTTCAAATTCAAATATTGCTCAAACAATATTATCTAAAGGTATGGAGACTTTGAACAAAAGTAAATTAAAGAATATTTTCAGCAAACTTGCTGCCAAATAATCAAAGCGAGTTATAATAATTATTCAAATATTTTTTTTGGTTTTTTCCAAAATCGTATAATAAATCCCAACTAAAAATACCTGAACTATGGTCATCAGAAAATATTATCCTAATTGCGTAATTTCCAACTTCTTCTATTCTACTGATAAGAATATCATTCTTATTTTTAACTATAATTTTTGGACCGCCATGACCTTGAATATCAGCAGATGGCCCCTCAACTCTTAGCAACTCTGCTGAAATGGAAAATTCAGAATTATCATCAAATAGGATTAATAACTCCTTACCGTCTTGCATTTTTTTTATTGATAAAGGCCAAGCATTCATTATATATAATCTTTTTTATAATTTTAACTTTTCTATCAATAGTATGTTGAATCCAATAAAGAAAGTAAAATCATTATAAACCCTTTTAATGTTTAATAACTTCAGAAATATTAGCTTCACTAGTATAACTTTCAATTATTGATAATAATAATGCGTTTCTTTTTGTTATAGATAATGTTTCTAAAAGTAATTGTTTTTCTTCTGAATCAAGTGGACAGATCATAGCGATCTGATCAGCCAGATTATAATCTTTGCATGCATCAATTATTTCAGTGTTTACTCTAATATCTTTTACGTGAAAATATTTTTTTAAAGCTGTTTTTAGATTACCAAAACCTTCTTTAACTTTCTCTTTTTGAAGATCCTTAACAAAATTACTAGAATCTATTTCAGCAACCTTAAAATTTTCATCATTAGTTTTTTCTTTAATCAAATTAAACCTACTTAATCCTTTAAGAGTGATCAGATATCTATTATCTTCGACTTCTTCAAACTTAATAATCTTTCCAGCACAACCCACCTTATGAAAACTTGCATCCAATTTATCTTTAACCACCATTGGTTGTATCATTCCAATCAGTCTAGATTCTGTTGCAAGAGCTTTATCTATCATTTTCAAATAGCGTGGTTCAAAGATATTTAAGGGAAGATAAGTATTGGGAAACATTACTACTCCCTGGAGTGGAAAAATTGGAATTTGTTTTAGTGGTTTATACAATATTTTTATATCCTGTAGTTAAAATCTAAAAAATTTATGAAAACAAAAGAGAAGCAAGTTTTCTTCTGGCATTTATAGTCTCAATTGCATCAAAACCAGCTGACGAGAAAAATTCTATTAATTGTTTTCTTGCAGCTTGATCATTCCATTCTTTATCTTTCTCTATTGATTTTAAAAGCAAATCAAAAGATGTAGCTATATCTCCTTTTCCGTAAAGAGCCACAGCCATTTCTTGCAAGTTTTCTAAATTGTTAGGATCGTTTTGAAGTTGCTTTTCTAAATCTTGAATGTTTTCTTGAGCTTTAAATGCTTTTTCTGACGGTTCAAGTGACTTCAAAGCTTCCACTACTGGTTTTGATTCCTTTATCTCTGCGGATAAAGCGTCAACAATTTCTCTTACATCCGAAAATTGATTAAGTCCTATCATGGATTTAATTAAAGAAGCAAAGCCAATATGATTTTCGGGATCTAAAGTTAATATTTTTTGAGAAATTTCATTTGCATCGTTCCAATTCCTTTCTTCGATTGATAGTTTGGCCATAGATATCAAATTTTCAACTTCTTCTCCTGGGCCTGAAAGATTTGCTGATTTTTTAACAAAGTCCAATATCTCACTATTAGTCTTTGATCCTTGAAAACCATCTACAACCTTACCTTCAAAAAAAGTATAGACCGTAGGAATAGATTGTATTCTTAATTGAGCAGCAATTTCTTGATTTTGATCTATATCAATTTTAGCTAATGTTATCTTATCTTTTTGCTCTTTAACCGCATCCTCTAATAAAGGTCCAAGTTGCTTACACGGCTCGCACCACGGAGCCCAGAAATCTACAATTATTGGTTTTTCTTTGGAAGATTCAATTACATCACTCATAAAATTGTCTGTTGTAACATCTTTAATATTACTGCTTACATTAATTTCCATAACTTAATAGGGCTCCTGTGTTTATAGTTTATATATGATGACACTGAAATATTTTTCAACAATTTATTACAAAATACTACAATTGACCAATCATAAAAGTAAGTATATTCAATTAGAGTATACCAATATTAAATAGTTAAAAATATGGATTTAGACAAAAGTGATAACATCAAAATAGCCTTAATTGGTTGTGGTAATTGGGGCAAAAATATTGCACGAAATCTCTCTGAAATGAATGCTCTATCATGCATTTATGATCCACATTCTAATATATCTAAAAAAATATCAAATGATTTAGAATTACCCAACTACTCTTTAAAAGAAATTTTTTCTAATAAAGATATTGATGGCATAGTTATAGCTTCTTCAGCAGACACCCATATAAATATAGCGAAACAAGCGCTTTTAAATAACAAAGACGTTTTAATAGAAAAACCATTTTGTTTATCTTTATCCGATGCCAAAAATATTTCAGATTTAGCTGAAGAAAAAAATAAAGTTTTAATGGCTGGCCATCTTCTAAACTATCACAATGCTTTTATAAAAATGAAAAACCTTATTGATCAAGATAAAATAGGTTCTATTAAAAACATAAGAGCTCATCGCCTGGCTTTAGGGTTAGTTAGGCAAAATGAATCTGTTGTATATGACTTGGCTGCTCACGATATCTCTATGATATTGTCTATAACAAAAATTTTACCAACTAATTTACAAGTTCAATCCATTCATCATAATTCAAATCTTGGTCCTGACGCTATAAGTGTAAAGTTATCATTTAATGAGAAGGTAACTGCATTAATTAATTGTGATTGGATGTGCCCTTATAAAGAACATAGATTTTCTGTAATTGGTACCAAAGGGTCATTAATATTTGACGATACAAGAGACTGGTCTAATAAATTAACTTTCAACCCGTCTATTATCAATGAAGATAATACTATAAATTTTTACCCTCTTGAAAAGATTAAAGTTAATGAAAACGAACCATTAAAAAATGAATTACGGGAATTTATTAACTCTATACAAACCAGGCAAAACCCTTTAACAGATCATAAAGAAGCCTTAAAAGTTCAAACTGTTATGGAAATGATTGATAAAAAACTAGGATAATAATGATACCGTTTATTGACTTAAAATCTCAACAAGACCAAATTCGTTCTAAGATTGATAAACGAATTCAAACTGTATTAGATCATGGTCAATACATACTAGGTCCGGAGGTAAAAGAATTAGAAAAAAAACTTGGATTGTTTTCTAACTCAAAATATGTTTTATGCTGTTCTAGTGGAACAGACGCTCTTCTGCTAGCCCTTCTTGGGTTAGGGCTTAAACCTGGAGAAGGGGTTATTGTTCCTGCATTTACATTTGCTTCATCAGCAGAGGTTATGCCATTACTTGGCGCTATACCTATTTTTATTGATGTTGATAGTCATACATTTAATCTGGATCCCACTAAATTGGATGATGCATTAAAAACGGCAAATAAACTTGGTATAAATGTCAAAGGAATAATGCCTGTAGGGCTATTTGGGCAGCCAGCTGATATGGATCCAATAAATAACTTTGCAAAAAATCATGATTTATGGGTTCTTGACGATGCCGCTCAATCTTTTGGTTCGACATATAATAACAAACCTGTTGGAAGCCTTTGTGAAGTTAGTGCCACGTCTTTTTTTCCTGCTAAGCCGCTTGGCTGTTATGGTGATGGAGGAGCTCTATTTACCAACAATGAAAAAATCTATGAAATTGCAAATTCTTCTCATGTGCATGGTATGGGTAAAGTAAGATACGAATACGACAGAATTGGTATGAATGCTCGAATATCTACTATTCAAGCTGCTATTTTGTTAGAAAAGTTAAACATTTTTCCATTGGAATTGAAAAAAAGACAAAACGTGGCAGATAATTATAACAAACACCTAAACCAACTAAATCTAGGCATTAAAACGCCTGTCTTAATTAAGGAATCTACTAGTAGTTGGGCTCAATATACTATTATCCTTCCTGATGATATTAATAGAGATACATTGCAAGAAAACTTAAAATCCAAAAATATTCCAACAGCTGTATATTACCCTATCCCATTAAATAAACATAAACCATATGAAAAGTATCCAATTTCTCATGAAGGTTTATCCAATACGGTTTACTTGTCTAAAAATGTTTTGTCTTTGCCTATGCATCCTTATTTAAGTGAAAGTGACATAATTCTAATTGTAAAAAGCATTGCTGAAGCTATAAAAAATTAATATTTTTTTATTTTTTCTTGCTAGTATTAATTACAATGATATATTCCAAAAATGATTAATATGCGGGCGTAGCTCAGTGGTAGAGCATCTCGTTGCCAACGAGAATGTCGAGAGTTCGAATCTCTTCGCCCGCTCCAATTTTGGTACATAACTCCAAGCTTTCCCCTAGATTTTCAACCTCTTAAAAGTATTAACTTTTGATGGGTAGACAAAATGGTAGACAAACTTAACCGCAAATATCTCTATCAAAAAAGAGAGGTGTTTTATTTTTCCAAGCAGGTTCCACAAGACTTACGATACCATTATGCAAAGGTCAGAATTGTCGTTAGCTTGAAAACAAAATCAATCAAAGAGGCAATTCATCTCAGCCAAAATATATTGCTTAAATTAAATCAATACTGGTTTACTTTAAGAATAAACAATGGAAATTTAACAACATTACCTATGCAAACAATCCTGCAAAATTCTCCTAAAATAGATCAAAACCCGAAACTCTCGAATGCTCTTCAAACATACTTTAAACTAAAGGGAATAGGGAAGGGTGAGGTCTTTTTTAGAGCCTCCAGAAGAGCTGTAAACGACGTTATAGCACTTTTAAAAGACCGTTCTTTAAACGCTTATTCAACTACTGATGCGGCACGTTTTAGGGATCACATGATAGATAGGGGACTTGTCTCTTCAACGGTTAAAAGGGTGTTTGCAATCATTCGAGCAATTATAAATTTATCCATTCAAGAGCATGGGCTGAGTTGCAAAAATGCCTTTGCCAAAACATATATCCCTGATCTTGAAGATACTTTTAAAAGACAGCCCATACCAATTAATATCATCAGAAAAGTACAAGAAGAATGCGTTATTATTAATGACCCAAATAGATGGTTAATAGCGCTTATATCTGATACTGGCATGAGGTTATCTGAAGCTCTTGGATTAAAAGTCGATGATCTTAAACTTTATGAAGATGTCCCTTACGTTAATATTATTCCCAACTCTTCTAGACAATTAAAAACTAAATCTAGCGAAAGAAAGATACCTCTTGTAGGCTTATCACTTTGGGCAGCCCAACAGATTTCTGCAAATAGAAATGATGCGTTTGCATTCCCTCATTATACAAACAAAGATTATTGTAGTTCTAATTCAGCGAGTGCTGCTTTAAACAAATGGCTTAAATCAAGAGTGCCTGAGCGTTGTGTTATCCATAGCTTTAGGCATAGTATGAGAGATCGTCTTCGAGAGGTAAATTGCCCTACTGAAATGATAGATCAGATTGGTGGATGGTCGGATAATAAAGTAGGATCATCATATGGAAATGGCTATTCTTTAGCAAAGACAATTAAAGTATTGAGTAAAATTGTTAAATACTAACTCTATTATGAATATTAAGTGTGACAATAGTCTGACAGAAATTCTTTCTCAATGATCTAAATAAATCAACTTTTCTTAGTACATATCACCAGTAAATCAAGAATTGTAGGAATCTGATCTTTTTTCCAATCACAGCAAGGGTTTGAGGATAGAAATAGGGACTTATGTCCACCCACTGAGAAACTACTAAACCAAAACGTCTGAAATACTGTTCTTCATTAGGTTTTCACTAACATAAAGTGTTTTGTGTCCACCCATTGAGAAACAACTATTTCAAACTAGTAGTTTTTCACAATCAAATAACAATCAACCATAAGCACTACTTGAATTATCAAGTGGTGTTTTTTTATTTGTCCTCAAGAAGGACTAAAGGAGACTATATGACTACGACTAAATCAAAAAACGACAATCAAAACAACTATGACTATACCGATATGGAAAACATGAAACGCTTTGTTAGCCAACATAAAGACACTTTAAAATCTACAGGTTCATCTAGATCTTGGTTTATATGGGATGGAATAAGATGGAGGTATGAGGCAGATGACGTCACAGCTACACAAAGAGGCTTTATAACTATTGAGAGCATAGATAAAGAGGCTTTAGCTAGCTTAGATAGTTTGAAAAGACAAGAGCTGCTGAAGTGGTCAAAGTCATCTCAAAGTAAACATAGAATCCTTTCAATGATTAGCATGGCATCAAAGCATAAAGACATGATTGTTTCTATGGCAAGCTTTGATCAAGATACACACGTAATTAACTGTTTAAACGGTGTCATTGATTTAACTGATAGAAGTCTGCAAGCAAGCGGTTCTCATAGACTTATAAGCAAACTAGCAAAGGCTTCTTATAAACCACGTGCTAAAGCGCCTATTTTCAGGTCATTTGTCAATCAGATCTTTGGCAGTGACGTTGAGTTAATAAGATGGGTTCAAAGAACAATTGGATATTTCATAACTGGTTCAGTAGTAGAGCAAAAGTTATTCATTGCCTATGGAACAGGTGCCAATGGCAAGTCGACGTTGTTTGAGATCATAAAGCTTATACTCGGTGACTATAGTAAAACCGCTGACTTTGAGACATTCCTTAGTAAACAAAAGTCTGGGGTTCGTGAACTTGAGGCTGTTGGCGAACTCAAAGGTATTAGGTTTGCCCTTGCATCAGAGACTGACAGTCATGTTAGGTTTAGCGAGGCGATCATAAAAAGACTTACCGGTGGCGATACACTCAGAGGCACAAAGTTAATGAAGTCAGCCTTTGAGTTTAAGCCTGAGTTTAAACTGTGTTTTTTAACGAACCACCTACCCTATGCCAAGGATGGATCATTCGGCTTTTGGAGACGTATTAAGGTTGTCCCTTTTAACCAGAGGTTCTCAGGTTCTAAAGTTGACTCAACTCTTTATGATCAACTCCTGCAAGAAAAAGATGGTATCTTTAAGTGGTGCGTTGATGGAGCCTATCACTGGTATAGAGAACTCGAGAGATCAGGAGGTAAAACTGGTCTTGGTCCCTGTAAGGCAATAGATGAAGCTACTGAAGAGTACAAGTCAGAAAACGATGTCTTAAGTCACTTTATCAATTTTACAGTTGGAGTTGAAGTTGGATCACAGGTGGAAGCTCGAGACCTTTATAATGCATATACCACTTGGGCTAACGACAACACAAGTGACGACAACACCAACCCTCTATCTGAAACTTTCTTTGGTAAACGAATGGTGGAGCGTGGTCTAAAGAAGACTAGAGTAAGTAAGGGTTATATCTATGTTGACATAAAATTAAAGAATAATGGTAGTTGTTTGAACATTTAATCTTTAGACACAATTGCATGTAGACTATGTAGGGTTATACCTTAGGTTGTACTATAGAAATAATTATAGAGAACCTAAGGGTAAACCCTACATACCCTACATAGAGTAATTAAGTAGCTTTAGATTGAACAACCACCACGTTTATTATGTCGTTAAAACGTTAGTTTAACAGGTTAACTTATTCTGTTTCTTTTTAACAAAAGTATATCTAAGATATTTACTATGTTAAATTTAGCCAACTTAATGGTACTTTGAAATGAATGCAGTAGAAATAGAACAAGCTATATCTGAACTTGCAGAAGAAACATATGATTCTGAAGAATTCCCCTTTCAGTTTCTTGTTGCTTTTGGGAACAAAGAACCAACTATTAAAAAACTGAGAAAAGGAGATAGTAATAAGTCCGACATACCTAATGGTATTTTACAGAGAAACAATATTCATATTGCGACCTGTCTGGCTGGAGAAGTTGCAAAAACACTTAATGCATTAAAATCCAGCCCTGCAAATGCTAAAGGAAAGGTTAAGTTTATCTTAGCTACCGACGGTGATGAGTTGCAGGCAGAAGATCTGACTTCAGGTGAAACAATTGCATGTGACTATACTCAATTTCCAAATCATTTTGGTTTCTTCTTACCCTTAGCTGGTATTAGCACTGTTAAGCAAATCCGTGACAACCCCATTGATATTCAGGCCACTAGCCGACTCAACCGCCTTTATGTCGAACTCCTTCGCACAAATGAAGTATGGGCAACAACTGAACGTCGCCATGATATGAACCAGTTTATGGGCCGATTAATCTTTTGTTACTTTGCAGAGGACACTAACATATTTAATGGCGATAACCTGTTCACTAAAACTGTTGAACAGATGAGTGACAGCAAGACTGACAATACTGATTATGTTTTAAAAGAGCTTTTCCGGGCAATGGATACTACCTTCGACGACCGTGCCTCATCAAATATTCCACGCTGGGCAGATGCCATGCCATACGTTAATGGAGGCTTGTTTGCTGGCACAAGAGATGTTCCTAAATTTTCGAGAGCTGCAAGATCTTATTTACTTCATGCCGGCAACCTTAACTGGAAAGAAATTAACCCTGATATATTTGGATCGATGATCCAGGCAGTTGCGGATGATGAAGAACGCAGTGCCCTTGGCATGCATTATACATCAGTTCCTAATATTCTAAAGGTACTAAACCCATTATTCCTTGACGATTTGAGAAAACAATTAGATGAGGCTAATGATAACAGCCGCAAACTTTTAAACCTTAAAAAAAGAATTACTAGAATACGAGTTTTTGACCCTGCTTGTGGATCGGGAAACTTTCTAGTGATTGCCTATAAAGAGATGCGAGCAATTGAATTTCAAGTAAACCAACTCCGTGGTGAGACACATCTAAAATCTGAAATACCACTAAATAACTTTCGCGGAATTGAACTACGTGAATTCCCAGCTGAAATTGCCAGGCTTGCGCTTATAATTGCAGAATTCCAATGTGACGTTCTTTATCGCGGACAAAAGGATGCATTGAAAGACTTTTTGCCACTGGATACTAAGAACTGGATTGTTTGCGGTAACGCTTTGCGACTTGACTGGGTTTCAATCTGCCCACCAACAGGAACAAGAGTTAAACATGCTGCTGAGGATTTGTTCCACACCCCTTTGGAACAGAATGAAATTGATTTTGAAAATGAGGGTGGAGAAACTTTTATATGCGGCAATCCACCTTATGCCGGTCTAAGTTCACAACATCAAGAACAAAAAGCTGATCTAAAGTCACTTTTTAATGAAAAAACAAAATATTGGAAATCCTTTGATTATGTAATGGGATGGTTTTGGAAAGCATATGATTACATGCAGCTGCAGCCTTCTGCAGCAGCGTTCGTATCTACAAACTCAATATGTCAGGGTCAGCTCGTGCATATGTTTTGGCCCCTTATATTAAAAAAACATACACAAATATCTTTTGCACATTTGTCTTTTAGGTGGAGCAATCTTGCATCTAGCAATGCTGTTGTCACAGTAGTTATCATTGGTTTTTCAAATATTTCTTCAAACTCAAAAAGGCTATTTGAAATTATGCCGGATGGTCATACCACAGAAACTGAGGTGCCCAACATCAATGCTTATCTTGTTAAATCTAATAATGTTTACGTAAATGCAATTAATGAATCTCCTCATGACCGACCTGTAATGTATTGGGGAAACAAACCAACTGACAATGGTGAACTAATAATGTCTGCTGATGAAGCACGAAAAATGATTTTGCATGATGCAAATGTAAAAAAGTTTTTAAAGCCTTATTATGGCTCTGTGGAGTTTATTAAGTCTTTACCTAGAGTTTGCATTTGGGTATCTGATGACGAAAAAGTACCTGCTTCATCCATTCCATCTCTTCAAGATCGCTTTAAAGCCGTGAAAGATTTTAGAAAGGCCAGTACTGCAAAAGAAACACAACGTGCTCACATATTCGGACATCGTTTTCGCCAAATACAAGGAAGACCAGGTCAAAAATCAATAATTATTCCAATACATTCTAGCGAAACACGCCCCTATTTACCTGTGGGTTTGTTAAGTAGAGGTTGTATCATTTCTAATGCTGCATTCGCTATCTATGAAGCACCGCTCTGGAACATGGCATTAATCGCATCCCGCATTCACCTTGTCTGGATTGCTAATGTGTGCGGTAAAATAAAATCAGACTTTCGATACTCAAACACTCTTGGTTGGAATACATTTCCTATTCCAAAATTGACGGAAAAGAACAAAACAGATCTAATTCATTGCGCGGAGGAGATATTGCTAGCACGCGAGGCTAATTTCCCAGCAACTGTTGCAGAACTCTATAATCACGACAATATGCCTGAAAACCTGCGTGCCGCACATAATCTTAATGATGAGACACTCGAGCGCATTTATATTGGTCGACGATTTAAAAATGATACCGAAAGACTAGAAAAATTATTTCAACTTTATACAAAGATGACTTCAATCCCGACTTTAAATGAAAGGGTATCATAATGGATGGCAACGTCTCAATTCCGACAGTTTCAATGAATTATGAAGCAAATGGATCATCTAAACAATCTAATGAACTCGGCATGCGTGTTATGCAAGAACGTGCATATGAAAAACGTGGTGAACCATATTTATTAATCAAGTCACCACCAGCATCAGGAAAAAGCCGGGCATTAATGTTTATTGCCTTAGATAAAATCACTAACCAAGGAATGAAGCAGGCCATTATAGTCGTCCCTGAAAAATCTATAGGTGCCAGCTTTAATGACGAACCTTTAAGTAAGTTTGGTTTTTGGGCGGATTGGGTTGTACCTCCAAAATGGAACCTATGCAACTCACCAGGTGAAGATGGAGGCAAGGTTAAATCTGTCGAGACATTTCTTAATAGTGACGATAAAATCCTAGTCTGCACACATGCAACCTTTCGATTTGCAGTAGATAAATTCGGAGTGTCCGCTTTTGATGACCGTCTAATTGCAGTGGATGAATTTCACCATGTAAGCGCCAACCCAGATAACAAACTAGGTGTTCACGTAAATGAGTTTATGACACGAGATAAGGTGAACCTGGTAGCTATGACAGGATCGTATTTCCGTGGTGACGCAGAAGCTGTTTTGCATCCAGATGACGAAGCTAAATTTGAAACAGTTACATACACCTATTACGAGCAACTGAATGGCTACGAATACTTAAAGCATCTAGATATTGGGTATTATTTTTACTCAGGGAACTATGTTGATGATCTTTTGAAAGTTCTAAACTCAAAGGAAAAAACCATCATTCACATCCCAAATGTAAATGCAAAAGACAGTACAAAAGACAAATATAAAGAAGTCGACCACATCCTTAATGAACTTGGAGAGTGGCAAGAAGCTGATCCAAAGACTGGGTTCCATTTAATCAAGACAGAAGACAACAGAGTGATTAAAGTTGCAGATCTAGTTGATGACGATAAGGTAAAACGTGACAAAGTCTCCGAAGCACTGAGAGATCCTGCATGTAACGACAACAAAGATCACGTAGATATCATTATTGCCCTTGGCATGGCCAAAGAGGGTTTTGACTGGATTTGGTGTGAGCATGCACTTACAATAGGATATAGAGCAAGTTTAACAGAAGTGGTTCAAATTATTGGTCGGTCAACTCGTGATGCAAAAGGTAAAACTGACGCTAAATTTACAAACCTAATATCAGAGCCTGATGCTTCTCAAGGTGCTGTCACAGATGCTGTTAATGATACGTTAAAAGCCATTGCGGCAAGCCTGTTAATGGAGCAAGTATTGGCTCCAAAATTTGATTTCAGACCCAAGAATAAAGATAACACCCCAACAGAAGGATTTGATTATGGTGAAGGTGGTTTTGACCCTAATGCAAACAACATCGGGTTTAACGAAGGAACTGGGCAAATACAGCTTGAAATTGATGGTTTAGCTGAGCCAAAAAGTGCTGAGGCATTAAGAATAATTGATCAAGATATCAACGAAGTCATAGCAGCATATGTTCAAGATCCAAGGACAGTTGAACAAGGCATGTTTAACGAGAACCTACCACCAGAAGAACTTACACAGGTCAAAATGGGTAGGATTGTTAAAGAAAAATACCCTGACCTTGATGATAACGATCAAGAAGCGGTTCGCCAACGCGCGATTGCAGCCGTAAATGTAATTCAAAAAGCTAAAAAAGCAATCAATGATGAAACACAAAATACAGACGATCAAACTGAGATAAGGGCAAATACGGCTCTTATTGACGGTGTTAGAAAATTTGCGATGGACGTACGTGACTTAGATATCGATCTCATTGATAGGATCAATCCGTTCAGTGAAGCATATGCAATTATGGCTAAAACAATGAACGAAGACAGTCTAAAAAGATTTGCAGAAGTGATTGCTGGCAAAAAGATTAACATGACTGAGGATGAAGCCAGAGACCTTGCTTCGCGCGCATTCAAATTTAAAGAAGAGCGTAGCCGACTACCTGAGATAACATCCGCAGATCCATGGGAAAAAAGAATGGCTGAGGGTATCGAATACCTTCGCCTAAAGGTTGCCAAGGAAAAACAATGAGCGATTCAACTAACAAAGAGTTATTAGATGCGTTAGGTGTCGAAGTAACGGCTGAGACAAAATCTTCACTAACGCCGCGACAAGAGCGTATCATTGCAGGATTTGAAGACATACAAAGATTTGTTGAAGAACACGGGCGCATACCATCTCATGGAGAAGACAAGGATATATTCGAGCGTATTTATGCCATGCGCCTTGATCAAATAAGGAAACAAAATGAATGTACAGAGCTACTAAAGGAGCTGGATCATCAGAAGCTTTTAGACGCAAGTAATGAACCTGAAAGGCTAGACGAAAACCTTGATAATGAGGATATCTTGGCAGCACTGGGTGTCGAAGTTGATAATAATGACGAGAACGACATAACTAATCTACAAAATGTAAAAGCAAGGGCGGAGATTAAAGCAGCTGAAGAAGTCGGCAAACATAAAACCTGTGAAGACTTTGAAATATTCAAACCCTTATTTACTAATGTTCAACAAGAACTTAAATCTAGCATTAGAGCAACACGGCCATATAAAGATGACGCAACTGTCGGCGAAGGATACTTCTTTATTCTTTCTGGACAATTAATCTATATTGCTGAATTAGGAGAAACATTTATATCTCATGGTAGACATAAGGATGCAAGACTTCGTGTAATTTACGATAACGGCACTGAAAGCGATATCCTTATGCGATCTCTTCAAAGAGCTTTAAACAAAGACGAAACAAGCCGACGTGTAACTGATGCGATAGCTGGACCATTATTTACAGGCGAGCCTGGCAATGCAGCCGATGCAAGCGGCACGATTTATATATGTCGAAGTAAATCAAATGAGGCATACATTTCTGAAAACAGGGAAATTGTTCATAAAATTGGTGTTACTAGCACGTCAATTGAAAAAAGAATTGCAGGTACTGACAAAGACCCCACCTTCCTTATGGCTGGTGTAACATTAGTTGCAACATATGACTTATTTAGTATTAACAGAAATAAGTTAGAAAAACTCATTCATCGTTTCTTTTCACCTGCTAGACTAAAAATTGAAATCAAAGACCGTTTTGGCAAGGCGGTTATTCCGCAGGAATGGTTTATTGTACCCATTGAATGTATAGAAGAGGCCGTTGAAAGAATAAAAGACGGTTCAATTGTTGATTACAGATATGATACAAAATCAGCAAGATTAATAAAAATTTCGGATAAGAGTTAGATCAAGGTTAAAGTTATAACATCGACACCTTCTATTGATTAAACCTTTCTTTGATATAGGAAACTAAATTTGGCCCGTCTAATTTATCTGTTGCTGGATTTGTTCTAACATAAAATTCTTTACCATTTAACCAAATTGGTTCGTTAGATTTTTTACATTCAACTATAAGAATATCCTTGTTTCTAATCATATGAAAAGATGAATTCACATAAGCGTAAACTTTTTCACCAAAATTAGTCTTTAATATGTTCTTTAAATGCAGGAGTAATTTATCTTTATTTTTAAAAAGTTTATCAATCTCTTTATCAACTCCCAATATTTGTTTTTGATCACTTATACCAATTAGTAATTTACCACCTTCAGAATTTAAAAAACCTGCAATAGTTTTCAAAACTGATAACTCTATCCACTTTTCTTTTGTTTGCTTCTTTACATCCAAACAAAACGTTTCTTTAAATTCTAAAATTTTTGTTTCACCACCTCTTATTTCTTTTTCAATTTTATTCTCTAATCTTGAATAAATTAGAGCAATATTTCCATTTTTTTGAATTTCATTATAAAAATCTTGATACAGCTTATTATCAAATTGATCATCTTCTTGATGGTATACATAAAAGTTGTCTGCTAATCCTAGTACAGCGCTTGTATAAGTAGATAAATCATACCATTCTGAAACTAAACCCAATGGTAGAAGAAAAGATTTTCGTCCAATAATATTAAAAAGCCCCATTACAGCAGCCTTTTTCTCAGGAGATAAAGTATCAAAAATTTCAAAAATAGTTCTAGATAAGTCTGTTTTTATAAAATCTTCATCTTTTATAAATGTTCCTGCACCACCACCATAATTCTGAGCATAATAAACACCCCATACATATTCAGTTATTGTATCTAAATTTTTCTTACCTAGTTTTAAAGAAAATATCTCTCTCGCTGGCATTAGACGGTTAAGTTGCTCCATTTCGTATGGAGGACCGTTATATATTTGAATTAAACTGAAGTCATAAATAGGTGAAACTTTTATGGCCTCTTCCCATATTTTATATTGATCTATATCTTCTAAAATTTCTTTTTGATCAGAAAAAATTGCATAACCACAGAACTGAAAATCAAAATTTAGTTTTCCATTTTTTAAATTTAATTTTCCACATCTTTCAAGATCACTCCTTATAAATTCTATTAACTCCTGAGAATGATGCTTTATTTCTGATTTTCCATTAGCACTTAAAATTGGTTTGTTTTCATAAGTAAGATAGAAAGCATTATCTTTTGTTTCTATTTCTAAATCATTAAAGAACATTCAAATACCTAAAACTTTATAAGAACCCTATTTATTTTAATACTAAATTAATATTAACAAAAATATCAACCAGTATTAAACTCTTTATTGAAAGGACTTTATCCATTAATAACTAAATAACCAAACTTATAACCCAATTCCAACAACGTTTAGTCATAATTGCACTTTATTATAAATAATAATAGGGAGAAACAAATGGCAAATAGTGGCATAGAGTGGATAGACATAACCTTTAACTTTTGTGTAAGGCTTTTATACGATATCGGTAACCTTCTAGGTATTACATATGAAGAGATAAACGTATGGCTATTTGTATTTATTTGGCCTATCGCAAGTCTCGTTTTGTTTGCAGAAATCATAAGGCTTAGGCTGAAGATAAGTTTCATGAATAATTCAAGAGGTAATTAGTAAGCTATTGTACATTTACTACTATTTTAATTCAGATCACTCCAATACTCATTTGATGACCATCTACAAGATGGAAAGTTAGAACATCCAAGAAAAAAGCTTTTATCATTACTGTTTTGATAAACTACAACAATTCCCTTATCCCTCTTCTTTTGACAACTAGGACATTTGCCTCTTAACCCAGTCGGCACGGGAGGAAATTGAACACCAAGACTTAAACCCTCCCCTGAGTTCTGACAATTAACACACCTTTTGGTTCCTGGAGACGCGCTTAATCTTGGGAAGGGTATGGGCAGATCACAAATCTCACAGCTAACATTGTTATTAGTATCAAAAAGGAGAGCACCATCTACATCTAAAATCTCAAAGCTCTTTTGACGGCATTTAGAGCATATAAAAGACCTTACTAATTCAGATATATTACTAAGATTAAGAGCATCCTCAGATTTAAGGCTTTCGTTTAAATAATCATAATCAAGGCTCTCAGTATTAGAACATTCATGACAGTTGAACTTTATCTTTTCTAATCGTTTTACAACCATTGTACCGCCTTTAATCAGGCTATATTAAAAAACTTAATATATTGAATAAACGCTAAATTAAAATAACAACAATAACAACATGTCTTTAACCCTTTTTTTGAAAAGAGTTTATTCATTAACCCCGGGGTACTCAATTCTTGTAATATGGTACCTAAAAGCTCATAACCTTCTTCTTAATATAACTAAGGTCAGGATGGGCATACCTAAGAAGCATTGACTGTGTTCGGTGACCACTAATTGAAGCTGCTTCAGGTATAGTTAACCCTCGCTCAATAAACCTTGAGATAGCCTCATGCCTTAGGTCGTGGAAGTGAAGGTTATTTAAACCCGACCTCTTTATAAGCCTATTCTTTACTCGGCCTATGTATCGTTTCATCAGTGACGCTTATATCAGAACATTCGTTTGATCTGGGGTAGACAAAAGGGTAGACAAAAAGGTAGACAAAAATGAGCATATTGACACAGTTTTTGTATAAGGTAATCTTGAACAAGAGGTTGAATAAAAGGTAAGATAAGCGGGCGTAGCTCAGTGGTAGAGCATCTCGTTGCCAACGAGAATGTCGAGAGTTCGAATCTCTTCGCCCGCTCCATTTAACATAATTTATTTGTTTAGTTATTTTAATTAAATGATTTCAACCACATCAAAACCTATTTTATCCATAATCGTATAGTCATTAATGTTTTGTTCTATATTTTTATCTGCTATTAAAAAACCTATGTATTTAGAATGTTTGGGAGACCAGACAATAGATGTTGCTTTTCCAATATGTTCGTTTTTTAAAAATACCGGAAGATTACTATAAAACGGTGGCTTATTAATACCTTCAAAATCAAATTTTACTGTAAACATAGATTTTTTAAAACCTATCTCTCTTTGTTTTAATAAAACTGGTTTACCTATAAAGTTATTATCAGTATCAAGGTTACAATATTTTCCTAATCCACAATCTTGCGGCAAATTTTTATTATTCATCTCATTGCCATAACTAAGAAGATTGCTTTCTACCCTTTCAATCATATTAGGGCAGCCAACTTTTATATTAAATTCTTGACCGTCCTTCATAATCAAGTCCCATAACAAAGTTCCAGTATTTGGATTTGAAAACAAAATCTCATACCCAGATTGTTTGCTAAAACCTGTTTTTGATATAAAAATATCCTCATTATTAAAATTAAATTCTTTAAAATTGAAAAATTTAATATTTTTTATCTCTATACCTAAAGTCTTCACCATTACCTTTTCTGATTTTGGGCCTTGAACAGCAATAGTAAATATATCAGTCTCAATTACTTGGGCATTAAATTTCATTCCATGATTAATTGCCGATATCCAATTAAACAAATCAGAATCAGATAAAGAAATAAAAAAACGTTCTTCAGATATACAAAAAACAACAGGATCGTTTAATAACCCACCTTCAAAATTTACAATGGGGGCATAATAAGCTCTACCTGGAACAACTTTAGTAAAGTCTCTACAAAAAAGAAACCTAACTAAAGATAAAGCTTTTTTTCCTTTTATTTCTATTACTTTTTGGCAACAAACATCCCAAAGTTGAACATACTTAATAAGATGTAAATAATCACTTTTTAAAGATTTGAATATTGTTGGGATCAGAGTGTTATTATATACGCTATGTTTTTTAACACCTGCTTGTTCATTTCTAGATGTGAATGGTGTCTGTTTAATTCTATTTGATGTTGTAAAAAAATCATTAGACATTTCCAAATCCCCCTTTAAAAATACATTAATCACTTTTAACAATTTTTATAAAAAGTAAAATAATAAATTTGTTTAAAGAAAAAAATATTAGTTTCACGAGCTACAATCAAAAATTAAGTTATTTATTACTTTAAGAAGCATTTACAACTAAGGTGATTATAAATGGAACAACTTGTAAATTTATACAACAAAGCCAAAACTTTAAATAATAATCAATTAAGAAAATTAATTAGGTCTGGAGATTATATAGGTCAAACAGCTGGTCTATCTAAAAATATGCTCCAAACAAATCTTATTATTTTAGAAAAACAATACGCACTAGATTTCATGATTTTTTGTCAGCGAAACCCCAAAGCTTGTCCTCTTGTAGCTGTAACAAATGTAGGAGATCCCTTTTTTAAAACTTTAGGAAATAACATTGATGTTAGAACTGACGTTCCTTCTTATAATATTTATGAGAATGGTAATTTTAATAAAACAGTTAGTCAAATATCTGAATTTTGGAATGAAAATTTAATTGGGTTTGCCATAGGCTGCTCTTTTACATTTGAGCATTCTTTATTAAGACATGGTTTTTCTATTGATCATATAAGTGAAAATAAAGTGGTCCCTATGTATTCAACTAATATAAAAAATGAAAAATCAGGTCCTTTTGAAAATACAATGGTTGTATCAATGAGAATTTTTAAAAAATATCAAGTTGATAAAATAATTAATATTTGTAAATCCTTTCATTGGGCTCATGGTAAACCTATACATGTAGGTGATCCAAATGAAATTGGTATTAGTAATATATTCAAGCCTACTTGGGGAGATAAACCTAGACCCCTATTAAAAGATGAAGTTAATATGTTCTGGGCTTGTGGTGTAACCCCTCAAAATGCAATTTTAAACTCTTCGGTTGAATTTTGTATTTCACATACACCTGGATATATGCTTATTACAGATATAAAAGAAGATGCAGAAACACCGATCTTACAATAAACTCTATGTCTTGGACAACACAGATATCTTTCTTGCTGCAATTTTTGCTTTGTCAAGTGTTTCAGCCAATATTATTCCCATTCTTCGATAAGACTTTAAAGATGGTTTTCCAAAAATTCTGAAATCGACACTTTTATCTTCTAAAGCTTTTTCAATACCTTCTATTGAGTAATTACCTGTCGCATTTTTTTCAGCTAAAATCACATGACTCGCTCCAGGTCGATTCATTTTAATTTCTGGTAAAGGCAAACCTAATAAAACTCTAGCGTGTATGTCAAACTGACTAAAATTTTGAGTATACATAGTCACCATACCAGTATCGTGAGGACGAGGACTTAATTCACTAAAAATAACTTTACCTTTTTTATCAACAAAAAATTCAACACCAAATATTCCAGACCCTCCTAAATCTTTAACCATTTTACTCGCAGCAACTTGTGCTTGTGCGATAACATCATTAGAACAATCTGCGGGTTGCCAACTATACTGATAATCTCCACGTTCTTGGAAATGTCCAATTGGCTGACAAAACGAGACCTTACCTGATTTTTCAAGTATTGTTAAAAGTGTTATTTCATAATCAAAATCGATAAACTCTTCTACTATTACACGTTTTCTGTTTCCCCTCATACCTTCAATGGCAAATTTCCAAGAAGCTTTTAATTCATCTTTTGTATTAGCATAACTTTGACCTTTTCCTGAAGAACTCATCACAGGCTTTACTGCGACTTTTGTTCCTATTTTCTTTGCTTCTGAGATTAATTCTTGTTCTGTTTCAGCATAAGCAAAACTTGCTGTTTGCAAGCCTAAACTTTTTGCTCTATCTCTAATTCTATCCCTATTCATAGTTAAGTTTACTGCTTTTGCTGATGGTATTACATTGTATCCATTTGTTTCTGCGTCCAACAAAACCTGCGTTTCAATGGCTTCTACTTCTGGAACTATAAAATCTGGTTTATGATTTTCTATTATTTTTGTAAGTTTATTCTTATCAAGCATGTTAAATATTTCTGATTCATCACTAACTTGCATAGCTGGTGCATTTTTATATGCATCACAAGTAATAACGTAACACCCTATTCTCTTCAGACTGATAGTTAATTCTTTTCCTAATTCACCACTACCTAATAATAAAATTTTTTTCATAAGGTTCCTTTTTAGAGTTTTAAAAAACATTAAACTAATTTATCTTAATAACATGAATTTCATACAAAATTTTTATTACAAGGTATTAAATAAACAAATTTCAAGTATTTATAAAGACCGTTTTTTTAAATATCATAACACTCCAAAAGGTGTGTTTTGGAATAACAGAATGTCTCAAGATTTAAGATTAAATATAATTTTAGATAAAATCACTGATAATTCTACATTAAACATTATCTCTATTGGAGACGTTGGTTGTGGATATGGTAGATTATTTGAGATTATTAAAGAAAGAAAATTAGATAATAAAATTATATATTCCGGCTTTGATATTAATAAAGAAATGGTTTTATTTTGTAAAAACAATAAATATTTTCATAAAGTATCTTTTAAAATAGGAACTTTTCCAACTCAGAATGTTGATTATGTTGTTATGTCGGGAACTTATAATTTAACAGTAATTAAAAATATAAGAATATGGGAAAATTATATTATAGAAAATTTAAAATCTAATTGGAACTATGCAAAAAAAGCCTTAATTTTTAATTGTTTAGTAGATCAGAGCCGGAAAATTCAAAAGAATTTATACTATACAGAATTGTCTTGGATAAAAAATATTTGTGAAAAGAATTTTGGTACTTTTGAATGCATTAAACATAATATGCTTCCAAATGATGTTACTATTATTGTAAAAAAATTAGGTTAAATTTTTAACAAATTTATTAATATAACCTGCAAATTCTTGTGGTTTTTCAATTGGGATTAAATGACCACAATCTTCAAGCTCAATTATTTTAGTATTTTTAATTGTTTTGATAATATCATCAATATCACTTGGTACTCTGAAAACTTTATCGTGATGACCAGTCATTATTAAAACAGGTACATTAATCTTAGACCAATCTAAATCCCAATTTGCTGATAGAGAACCTTGCATTAATTTAAAAATTCCTGAAGACTCTTCCAATCCCATATAATTGTTTGGATTTAGAGCTTTTGGTTTCATTTGTTCTAAAAAACGAGGAGAAGCAATAACAGGCATATTAAAATCCATTAATAAAGATGTTCCTCCATAACGTGCAACATTAACCATAGTCTCGTTTATCCAACGTAATCTTGTGTTGTTTTTTCTTAGAGTGTTTATCAACACGAGACCTTTACTATTAATACCTTTTTCTAATGCAAGAGTTGCGTACAATCCACCTATTGAAAGCCCTACTAGAACTATGTTTTGAATTTTTAATTCATCTATTAGCAAACATAAATCTGATACTATAATTTCAGTATCCAAATCTAAACGCTCGTCAAATTTACTAGTCTCTTGCCCCCTGAAATTATATGTTAGATATCCATTACCTTGGCCAACAACTAGTTGACCAATTTCTCCATTCCAAGCTGACACATTTCCTGTAAGCGCATTAACAAATACAAAAGTAAAACCGTTATCTTTTGGTTTTACAAATTCGTAATAAATCTCATTTTTATCGTCAATTTTTAAAATAGTCATTTTGATCCTCTAATTTTCTAAAATTTCTATTTTTAGATGTTGAAAGTGTAACTCCAACTCTTGATCTCTTAAAGTAGCTATTTTTTTAAATTCTTCATCGTCTTCTAAATTGATTTGTTGTTCATTATTTTGATTTTCAAAATTAGGAGTTATTTCTCCTAAAATTTCTTCTGTTTCAGAAAATTCTCTTTTTAAAGGTTCTTCTCCAACTCTTTCTTGAAATGTAACTATTGCTCTAAGACCTCTTTCAATAGCAGATCGCTCATCTTCATTTTCACTTTCGTCAAAACCTACATATAATGCATGGACTATATGTTGCTTTGGATCTGGTAAAATACCAACATCAAATATCATTTCACCTTCTGGGTTTAAATTTGTATAAAAATCACTAAACCTAGCTAATATTTCTCTTGTACGTGATGGTCCAGACTCAATGGGCGGTGCTTTTTGAGGTGGAAGTGGGGCATTGATATTATTCCAAATAACAACACAAATAAGAACGCAAAAAGTTACGACAAGAGCAATTAAAAATGGTGTTGAATCTATAAACATATTTAATAAACACAAAAACTAATATTTCATTTATCTCTGAATTTATAATTTAACGAGTAATAAATCAAAGTAATAATTCAGATGTAAATATGTGAAAATTTAATAAAAAAATATTATACATATATATCAGTCACTTAATCAATATTACTTGTAATAAGCTTACACAACGATTTGCAATTAAGGTACTTTTGTTGTTACAATGATTCTGCATATAATATGTAATTATTTAAATTAACAAAGGTTTGTAAATTTTTTACAAGCGGAAATAGGAGAAGAAAATGAAACGTATACTATTACCTGGCGTTATAGTATTAGCGTTAGTCATAGGTGTATACTTTATGACACAAAAAGGTGAAGATAAAGTTGCTGATTTAGCTTGTGGTAAAGTTACTATAGCCGAAATGAACTGGGCATCTGCGGAATTAATGGCAAATGTTGACAAAATTATATTAGAAAACGGTTATGGTTGTACAGTTGAACTAGTTAGTGGCGCAACAATGCCTACTTTTACTTCAATGAATGAAAAAGGAGTGCCTGATGTTGCTCCTGAACTATGGGCTAATGCGGTTGTAGAACCTTTAACAAAGGCAACTAGCGAAGGTAGATTAATTGTTGCAAATAAAGCACCAATTACAGGTTTAGGAGAAGGTTGGTGGTTACCACCTGCAACTCTAAAAAAACATCCTGAATTGAAGACAGCTCTTGATGTTATCAATAGACCTGATTTATTTCCATACTCTGAAGATAAATCAAAAGGTGCCTTTGTTGGATGTCCAGCTGGATGGGGATGCCAATTAGTTAATGCAAACCTTTTTAGAGCGTTCGAAATGGAAAAAAAGGGCTGGGTTCTTGTTGACCCAGGAAGTGCCGCTGGATTAGATGGTTCAATGGCTAAAGCAGTTGAAAGAGATGAAAACTGGTTTGGTTATTACTGGTCACCAACTTCTATGATTGGTAAATATAAAATGCATAAGTTAGACTTTGGCGTACCTTTCGGCGGCAAAGAAAACTGGGACGGTTGTATTGTTAAAGCTGAGAAAGACTGTGCTGACCCTAAGGTTTCATCATGGACTAAATCTGAAGTTAATACAGTTGTTACTTCCAATTTTAAAGAGAATGCCGGAGTTGCTTTAGAATTTATTAGTAAAAGAATTTACCCAGGTGATGTTATGAATGGCATGTTGGTGTTCATGACAGAGCAAAAAGCTTCAGGTAAGGATGCAGCTTATGAATTTCTTGCTAAACATGGAACTGTTTGGGAAAAATGGGTATCTCCAGAGATAGCTGAAAAAATTAAAGCAAGCATTAAAAGCTAAAATAATTTAATTTTAAAACTTATAATCACCACCTTATTCATAGGGTGGTGATTTTCTAAAAGTGGGGTCAGATAATGGACTGGTTTTTTAAATTTCCTTCAATGGAAAGAAATGATTTAAGGGAATTTAAAAAATCTGTTGATTTTACATTTACAGATTTCACTAGGTCATACGGTGCAGATATAGAAGGTTTTTTTGAACCTTTATTAATGTTTCTGGTTTGGTTTGAAAAATTTTTTATTAACACCCCTTGGCCTTTAATTATATTAATGATACTTGTATTTGCTTGGTTTGGTTCAAGATCAATCTCCGTACTAGTAGGTACTCTTATAAGCTTCCTTACAATTGGCTATTTTGGAATGTGGGAAGATACAATGTCAACTTTAGCTATTATTCTAGTGGCAACATTTCTATGTATATCTATTGGAATTCCAATGGGTATAGCAATGGCTAGAAGTAATAAAATTCAGGCGCTAGTTGTTCCTATTTTAGATATCATGCAAACTATACCTAGTTTTGTATACTTAATACCCGTTGTAATGCTTCTTGGCATTGGAAAAGTACCTGGATTAATTGCTGTATGTATATATGCAATACCTCCAATTGTACGTTTAACAAATTTAGGTATAAGATTGGTTGATAAAGATGTTTTAGAAGCATCAGATTCTTTTGGAGCAAACTATTGGCAAAAACTTTTTGGTGTACAAATGCCACTTGCCCTTCCAACAATTTTTGCAGGTGTTAACCAAACAATTATGATGGCATTAGCTATGGTTGTTATTGCATCAATGATTGGAGTTAAAGGATTAGGGCTACCAGTCTTAAGAGCTATTTCGAATCAGTATCTTGCTTTAGGACTTATGAATGGCTTAGCAATTGTAGTTCTAGCTATCATTTTTGACAGAGTAACTCAGAAATTTGGCTTGAGAATGCAAAAATATAGAAATGATGGTAAGGATTAGTTTGATGAGTAAAAATGATATATTAATCAAAGTAAACCAGCTTTATAAAATCTTTGGCGATAATAGTAATGAAGCTCTAAATTTAGTTAAGGGTGGAATGGGGAAAGATGAATTACTTGAAAAGTGTAATTGTGTTCTTGGTCTTAATAAAATTAACTTAGATATAAGAAAAGCAAAAATTCAGGTTGTAATGGGTTTATCTGGATCTGGTAAGTCAACACTAATCAGACATCTAAATAGATTAATAGAACCAACAAGTGGTGAAATCTTAGTTAATGATCAAGATATTCTGAGTTTATCACAAAAGGAACTGATCCAATTTAGACAAAATAATATGTCTATGGTATTTCAAAAGTTTGCACTTTTCCCTCATAAAACAGTATTACAAAATGTTGGTTACGGTCTTGCAATTCAAAATATTCCAGTGAGCGAATGGAACGAAAGAGCAAAAAAGTGGATTAATCGTGTTGGATTAGACGGGTATGAAACATACTATCCTGGACAATTATCTGGAGGAATGCAACAGAGAGTTGGTCTAGCTAGAGCATTAGCAACTGATGCTGAAATTCTGCTTATGGACGAAGCTTTTTCTGCTTTAGACCCTCTTATTCGATCTGAAATGCAGAATATTCTTTTAGATCTTCAAAATGAATTGCATAAAACAATAATTTTTATTACTCATGATCTTGATGAAGCCCTTAAAATCGGAGATAGAATAGCTATTCTTAGGGATGGAAGTATGGTTCAAGATAGTGATCCTCAAAAAATTATTATGCAGCCAGCAGATGACTATGTCTCTGATTTCATAAAAGATATTAATAGGGCTAGAGTTATTCAGGCTAAGTCAATAATGACGCCAACAAATTCCAAAAGCACAGGGCCAGTAGTTCAAGAAAATATGGTATTAGAAGACATCCTCCAAATAATGTCAGATTCTCCGTCAAAGCCTGTTACTATTGAAAACACAAAAGGTAAAATAACCGGCAAAATTGAAATGACTAATTTAATTGAAGGAATGAAAAGACCAAAATCGCAAGGCACTAATATTACAGGTTAGTTTTTTTTGGTCTTCCTAGCTGTATTAAGTTAAATCCACTTTTTTGAAAGCTCTCAGGATTTAATGAATTTCTTAAATCTACTAATATATTCCCTTTCATAACTTTTTTTAGCCTAGTAGCTGATAAACCTCTAAATTCATTCCACTCAGTTAAAATAACTAACCCATCACTGTCTTGAAGACATTCTTCAATATTATTTGAAAATTCTATATTTTTTAATATTTTTTTGGCCTCATCCATTGCAACTGGATCAAATACAGAAATATCGAAACCTTTTTCTTTTAATATTGGAATTATATCTAAAGAAGGGCTGTCTCTCATATCATCAGTTTCTGGTTTAAATGAAAGACCAAGAATTGATATCTTTTTATTCTGGCAATTATTATTAAAAGCTTCAATAATTTTATCTGCCATATCAGATTTTCTTTGTTTATTATATTGAACTACAGTTTCAACTATAGAAAGATTTGAATCATACTCCTTAGCAGTTTGCACTAAAGCTATAGTATCTTTAGGAAAACAAGATCCACCATAACCTGGACCAGGGTGTAAAAATTTACTTCCTATTCTTTTGTCTAAACCTATTCCTTTTGCAACATCATGAACATCTGCTCCAACTTTTTCACATAAATCAGACATTTGATTAATATACGATATTTTAACTGCTAGAAATGCATTTGCAGAATACTTTATAAGTTCTGCTGTATTTAGATCTGTAAACAGTATAGGTGTTTCAATGAGATATAGAGGTTTATATATTATAGACATTAATTGTTTAGCTTTTTCAGTTTCAATACCAACAACAACTCTGTCAGGTCTCATGAAATCTTCAATAGCATTCCCTTCACGTAAAAACTCAGGGTTTGAAACAACGTCAAAAAGAGCATCTGGGTTTATTTTTTTTATAATATTCTTTACTTCAGCACCAGTGCCAACTGGGACAGTGGACTTATTTACAATTACTGTGTATCCATCTAAATTTTTGGCTATTTTTTCTGCTGCTTCATAAACATAGGTAAGGTCCGCGTGCCCGTCTCCCCGGCGTGAAGGAGTTCCTACAGCTATAAATACAATATCAGCTTTTTTTATATTTTGGTCAATATCATTGCTAAATGATAATCTTCCAGAATTTTTATTTTTTTTAACTAAATTTTGAAGACCAGGTTCGTATATTGGTATAATATCATTCTTAAGATTATTTATTTTATCTTTATCTTTATCAACACAACATACATCAAAACCAAATTCAGAAAAACACGTTCCTGATACTAAACCTACATAACCTGTACCCAAAATAGTTATATTCATTTTAATTCCTTTAAGACTTATAATTAATCTGACAACTGCAGTTGACGAATAACCTTTATTACAATAATTATTTATAATGACAATTACACCACATCCAAGGATTTGTGAATGAAAATTAAAAAGGCCATTTTTCCTGTTGGAGGTTTGGGAACAAGATTTCTACCAGCTACAAAGTCAATGCCAAAAGAAATGCTTCCAGTAGTTGATAAACCAATTATACAATATGCTGTTGAAGAAGCTGCGAAGGCAGGAATAGAACAATTTATATTTGTTACTAGTAGAGGAAAATCATCTATAGAAAACCATTTTGACCACTCATTTGAGTTAGAGAATAATTTACTTTTAAAAGGTAAGAAGGAAACTTTAAAAACTGCACAGGAAATGTTAAAAATACCTGGGTCTTTTGCTTACGTCAGACAACAGGAACCTGCAGGCCTTGGTCATGCTGTATGGTGTGCAAGACATTTAGTAGGAAATGAACCTGTAGCTGTAATTCTTGCTGATGATCTTATCAAAGGCTCAAATACTATAAAAGAAATGATAAGTAATTATAGCTCTGGAAACATGCTAGCTATTATGGATGTAAATAATCAAGACGTCTCGTCCTATGGTATAATTTCTCCTGGAAAAACTTTAGAGAATAATATGACAGAAATTTTAGGTCTTATAGAAAAACCTTCAATTGATAAAGCGCCCAGTAATATGGCTGTTGTAGGAAGATATATTATTGAACCTTCAGTGTTCAAAGAGCTTGAAAAACAAAATAGAGGAACAAGCAACGAAATACAACTTACTGATGCAATAGCTAATAGAATAGGTAAATCACAATGTTATGGTTATAAGTTTACAAACGACAGGTTTGACTGCGGATCTAAATTAGGTTTTATTCAAGCTAATATTAAACTTTCTATTGAAAGAGATGATTTGAGTGAGAAACTCAAAAGTTGGCTAAAAGAAGAATTTTTAAATGGTTATGTTTAATGCTTCAACATTTTTTTGATCCCACTATTTTGCGTTCATATGATATTAGAGGCATTTATGAGAAGACCTTAAATAAAGAAGATGCCTTTATGCTTGGGTTTTTTTATGGAATTACTGTTAAAAAAAAATTACCTACAAAAGAAAATCCTTTGATTGTAATTGGAATGGATGGCAGACTTTCAAGTCCTATTCTTGAAGAAAACCTTAATGCTGGTTTAGAAAAATCAGGATGTGAAGTTTATAGAATTGGTCTAGGTCCAACACCAATGCTTTATTTTGCCAGTCATTATTTTGAAGCAGATGGAGCAATTCAAATTACTGGAAGTCATAATCCTAAAGATTATAATGGGTTTAAAATTGTTTTAGACCAGAATTCGTTTTTTGGTGATGATATACAAAAATTAGGAAAATTTGCAAGAGAAGGTTATGCTCAAACTTATTTTGGTTTTTCTAAAAGTGTTTCAATAAATGATCAATATATAAAAAAAATAATTGAACCAATAAAAGGTATTAATAAAAATTTAGTAGATAAAACAGTAGTTTGGGACTGTGGTAACGGTGCGTCTGGACCATGTGTCGAAAATCTTACTAAAAAAATTTCTGGAAATCATATAGTCTTATATTCTGAAGTTGATGGTAATTTTCCTAATCACCATCCTGATCCCACGGACGAATCCACTTTAAAAATACTTTCTGATAAAATGAAAGAGGTAAATGCAGATATTGGTATAGGTTTTGATGGTGATGGAGACAGAATAGGAGTAATTGATAAAAAAGGTAGGCCAATAGCAGGAGATTTATTAACTGCATTTCTTTCTAATTCGCTAGAAATTAATGACAAAGAAAATCAAACTGTAATTTTAGATATAAAATCTAGTTATGTGGCTTATGATAAAATTATATCATTTGGTTTAAATGCTGAAATTGGAAAAACTGGACATTCCAATATTAAGAAAAGAATTAAAGAGATCAATTCTCCACTAGCAGGAGAAATGTCAGGCCACATATTTTTTGCAGATAAGTATTATGGGTATGATGACGCTCTTTATACTTCAATAAGAATAATAAGTTTAATGTCTAATAATATTAATTTAGACAAATTCATATCAACTTTACCCAAAACATATGTCTCACCTGAAATTAAACTATATTGTTCTGATAAAATTAAATTTCAATTGATCAATCGTTTAATAGACAAAGTGTTAAAAGATTATAGTCCTGAGAATGTAATTACTCTAGATGGTGTAAGAGCCAAAAATGAAATGGGTTGGTGGTTAATTCGTGCTAGTAATACCGAAGAAGCAATTATAGTTAGATTTGAAGGAAAATCGCAAAAGGATCAAGATAAATTGTTAATGGAAGTCAAAGAACGTCTAAAGAATGAAGGATTAACTTGGGAATATAGTTAATAAATGATATTATTTAATTAAATTAAAAGTATGTAGTTGAGGATGAAAATGACTAAAAGATTAGATCGAAGCAATTTACAAGTCGCTGAAACACTGGTTGATTTTATTGAAAAGGAAGCTTTACCAAACACTAATATAAATGCAGAACATTTTTGGAATAAATTCGAAGCAGTTTTAAATAAATTTGCCCCTCAAAATAAAAAATTACTTCAAATTAGAAGTGATATGAAAAACCAAATTGATGAATTTTATAAAAAACATTCTGGCAAAACAATTAATCAAGATGAATACATCGGTTTTTTAAAAGAAATTAACTACATTGTTCCTGTCGGTAATGATTTTAAAATTGAAACGAAAAATGTTGATCCTGAACTTGCAGTTAAAGCTGGCCCTCAATTAGTAGTGCCAGTAACAAATGCAAGATATGCTTTAAATGCTGCAAATGCGCGATGGGGAAGTTTATATGACGCTCTTTATGGAACTGATGCTATTTCAGAAAAAGACAACGCTAATAAAACAAGCTCATATAATCCAATAAGAGGTAAAAAAGTTGTAAATTATGCTAAAAACTTTTTAGACAAAAATTTTCCATTAGCTAATGGTTCACATAACGATGTTGTATCTTACAAAATAGTTGATAATGCTCTATTTATGACACTGAGCAACAGTTCTACAACAGAATTTAAAAATATAAATCAATATGTAGGATATCAGGGTGATATTGAAACTCCTAACTGCATACTGCTAAAAAATAATAACTTACATGTTGAATTACTTATAGACAAAAATGGAAATATTGGAGCAAACGATTCGGCAGGTATTAACGACATAATAATTGAGTCTGCTCTAACAACAATACAAGACTGCGAAGATTCTGTGGCAACAGTAGATGCCGAAGACAAGGTGTTAGCATATAGAAATTGGCTTGGGCTTATGAAGGGAGATCTTGAAGACACTTTTGAAAAAAATGGAAATATTCTTACAAGGAAGTTAAATGAAGATAAGTCTTACAACACTTCTAAAGGCCAATATAAACTTCCTGGCCGTTCAGTAATGTTAATAAGAAATGTAGGTCATCTTATGACAAACCCGGCTATTTTATTAAAAAATGGAGAAGAAGTACCAGAGGGTATTATGGATGCTATGATTACCTCATTAATAGCTATTCATGATATAAAATTTAAAAAAATGAATTCAAGATCAGGTTCTATTTACATTGTTAAACCTAAAATGCATGGACCTGATGAAGTTAAATTTGCTTGTAATATCTTCTCTGAAGTTGAAGATGCACTCGAATTAAATAAAAATACCCTTAAAATTGGTATTATGGACGAAGAAAGACGTACAACTGTTAATCTAAAAGAATGCATTAGAGCTGCTAAAGAAAGAACTGTGTTCATAAATACTGGATTTTTGGATAGAACAGGTGACGAAATACATACTGCAATGGAAGCAGGACCCATAATCCCCAAAGGGGAAATTAAAAATGCTAATTGGATTTCTGCATATGAGAATAATAATGTAAAGATTGGATTAGAATGCGGTCTTTCTGGAAAAGCCCAAATTGGGAAGGGTATGTGGGCTATGCCAGATTTAATGGATGAAATGTTAAAACAAAAAATTAATCATCCTAAAAGTGGGGCAAATACTGCTTGGGTTCCAAGTCCAACAGCAGCAACACTTCATGCACTGCATTATCATGAAATTAACGTATTTGACATTCAAAAAGAAAAATCTAGCGATAAAAAAAATTACCTTGAGGATATTCTTGATGTACCAGTTTCAAAAGGGCACAACTGGTCATCAGAAGATATCCAAAAGGAGATGGACAATAACGCTCAAGGAATTCTTGGTTATGTTGTTAGATGGGTTGATCAAGGGGTAGGTTGTTCAAAAGTCCCAGATATTAATAACATAGGTCTTATGGAGGATAGAGCTACTTGTCGTATTTCAAGCCAACATTTAGCAAATTGGATGAGACATGGTATTTTTTCAAAAGAACAATTAATTGAAACTATGAAAAAAATGGCCCGTATAGTGGATAAACAAAATGAAAATGACCCAAGTTATAAGTCTATGTCATATAATTTTGAACATTCTATTGCTTTTAAGGCATCTGTTGATTTAGTAATTGAAGGAACTGTAAGCCCATCTGGCTATACAGAACCAATTCTTCACAGAAGAAGAATACAGCTAAAAGCTATGCCTGATTAGCAGCTCTAGCAGCATGTCTTAAATTATCTATTGAGATTAATTTACCTGATCTCTTGATATGCCAAAAAGTCCAACCGTTGCAAGCTTGAAGTCCTTGTAGGTGTGCTCCTACCGAATGTATTGATCCTTTTTTATCTTTAGAGATTAAACTTCCGTCTGCTCTAATTTTTGCTGTCCATCTATTACGAGAATCTTGAAGTAATTCTCCAGGATTTATTAGACCTTGTTCTAGTAAATGACCAAAAGGAATTCGAGGTTCTAATGTTTTTCTTGGTGTTTGAATAAGTTCTTTTGAATCTATTGCTTTTGCATTATTAATCCGTTTTTCTGCTTCTAAGCCATATTTGGCATTTTGTTCAATACCTATAAAGTTTCTTCCTAGTTTTTTAGATACTGCACCTGTTGTTCCTGTTCCAAAAAAAGGATCTAACACTATATCACCCACATTACTACTAGACATTATCACTCTACTAAGAAGATTTTCTGGTTTTTGAGTTGGATGTACTTTTTTTCCTTCTTTGTCCTTAAGTCTTTCATCACCAGTACAAATTGGAATTAACCAGTCAGAGCGCATTTGTAAATCACCATTTAATGATTTCATTGCTTCATAATTAAACGTGTATTTTGAAGAACTTGTTTTTGACGCCCAAATTAATGTTTCATGGGCATTAGTAAATCTCCTACCACGAAAATTTGGCATGGGATTAACTTTCCTCCATACTATGTCATTTAATAACCAAAAATCTAAGTTTTGCATTATATAACCAAGTCTAAATATATTATGATACGAACCAATTACCCAAATTGCTCCATTTGGCTTTAAAACTCGCCTTGCAGCAGTCATCCAAAGCTTGGTATAGTTATCATAATCATCAATTGAATCAAACTTATCCCAACTTTCATTAACCCCATTTACCTTTGTTTGGTCTGGCCTTGATAAATCTTTATTGAGCTGTAAATTATATGGAGGGTCAGCAAAAACTAAATCTATGCTTTCTGCTGGTAATTTATTCATTTGCTCAATGCAATCACCTATTAACACCCTATTTTTAAATTTTTCAATAGTCATAATTTTCACTTAATTTACCTGATTAAAATGTGAATAATATGTGGATAAAATGATAAATACCAACTAAAGTCAATGACTTAGTAAAATTAAAAATTAATTTACATTATGTTGATATTTATAAATATGATTGTCTATATATAGTGGATATGGGTTTAAAAGATTTTCTATGTAACTTGGATATTCCATATCTTAAAATTGCTTTTTTATGCATATAAGTGCCATAACCGAAGTTATTTTCTAAATGATAATATGGATACATATAAGAATAATTTCTCATTATAGAGTCTCTTGTTTCTTTAGCTATTATACTTGCTAAAGCTATGGTTTTAGATTTACTGTCACCTTCAACAAGTGGACTTATATTATTATAAGGTAATTTTAATTTTTTTTGTTCAACAGATGTAATTTCAACAACAGAAAAATCTGGCTTATATTTACCATCAATATAAATGTGAATTATATTTTCATAATCTTTAAAAGATTGTATCAGTGAAAATATAGACCTTTTCATAGCAAGCGAATTCGCAAATGTAAGTCCATAAGTATCTATTTCTCTTTCAGAGGAAATTCCAGTAGAATACTTAATTGATTTATTTATTGAGTAAATAATTTCTTTTCTTTTTTTAGATTTTAATTTTTTACTATCGTTAACATCTGAGTGTAACAGCTTATGATTGCTAAAATCAATCCAACAAGCGGTAGCCACTAATGGGCCTGCCCATGAACCTCTACCGGCTTCGTCAACACCAATCATTTTTATATTATTCTTATGACATGCACTTTCTATGTCAAAGTTTGCCACTAGCTTTTCATTCTTGATATTTTATGTTCTTGAAGTCTCGGCATAATTTCAACAAAATTACAAGGTTTATGTCTTATATCTAGTTGATGAACTAAAATATCATCCCATCCATCTTTACAAGCTGATGGTGATCCAGGCAAACAAAATATATAAGTACCATTTGTTACACCAGCAAGAGCTCTGGACTGAAGTGCAGACGTACCTATTTTTGAATAAGATAACCATCGAAACATTTCCCCAAAACCATCAATCGACTTTTCAAAAAGTGTTTTCATTACTTCTGGAGTAATATCTCTTCCAGTTAGGCCTGTGCCACCAGTTGATATTACTACATCTGTTTTTGCATTATTAATCAAATTTTGAAATAATTGAGTTATCTGCTTAAAATCATCTTTTACTATTTTACGAGCTACAATATTGTGACCAGAATGCTCAATTCTATGTGCCAAAACATCGCCTGATTTGTCATTCTCTAAATCTCTTGTGTCGGATATTGTAACAATTGCTATGTTAATTGGTAAGAAATCTACCTTGTTGTTCATTTAACTTAACTTTCCATTTTATTTTTTAAAAAACACTTTAAAATCAATCGATTTTCCTGAGGCTAACGCAAGTAAAATATCATTCTCTTGATTAAATCTTATTTTATATATCCATAAATTTGTTAATACTAATTTAATATAATTTCGAGTTTCCCTAGCTGGTAAACTTTCAAGCAATAATAAAGAATCCTTATATTTATAATCTTTATTTTTTGTCCATTTATTAAAATTACCCGGTCCAGCATTATAACTTGCTAACATCCACATCAAGTCTTGATTAACTATTGGTAAATTTAATAGGAACTTCATATAGTTTGAACCAATCTGAATATTATGTGAAGGGTTATAAAGTAAATAGTTTTTACTTCTTCTGAGTCTATACTCTCTATTTTTCATTATAAATGCAGCTGTTGAGGGTATAATTTGCATCACACCCATAGCTTTTGAAGAACTCTTTGCTCTTGGGTTAAAACCAGATTCTTGCCTTGCAATTGCATAAATTAAAGCTTTATCCTTTAAATTTGAAGTGCTCATTTTCCAAGAAGGCACAGGATACAGCCCTCCCAAAAAAACTTTATTATGATCATTTCTTAAAATTGCAGCTAATCTAAAAGTTAAACCAGGCATATTATTTTTAGACGTAAAAGATAACAATTGAGGATAATCAGCTATATCAAATTTAGGTATTATTTTTCTAAACTCTCTTGCTGCTTTATGAAATTCATTAACTTCAATTAGAGCCATAGCCCTTAATCCACCGTCATGACTTTGAATTTTTTTAATTAAATTTTTGCTATATTTTGGTAAATTAAAATTTGGGTAATATTTGTAACCTAGCGATGCCATTGCTAAAGAACCATAAAATGTTCTTTCTCTAAGAGCAGCTTTTGTTAAATAATAATTAGCTTTTTTTGGCTCTCCTAAAATATAAGCTATTCGTGCTGACCAATAACCACCAGCTGCTACAATACCGTCAGGTCCGTCATTATTCTCTATTAATTTATTAAAAAAATATTTTGACAAATTAATATCCTTATTCCTCCAAGATGCTAGCCCTCCCGCCAATAAAGCTAACGGGTTTGGCTTTATCGACAAACTTAAAGATAATCTTGCTTGTCTTATAGCTTTGTGATCAAGGTTAAAAATAAAAAGGGCGTGAGATAATTCAGCTCTTAATTGAGATAACTCTCTTTTATTTAAATATTTTTTAGTTTTTTTGCTATTAAGTAAATTCTCAGCATATTTAGTGTTTCTTTTATTAATTGCTCGCCTAAACTTAATTGAAGTGGAGTATGAAAACCTTGAATACTTGTTATTATTTAATGGAAATCTGGGTTTTAGAGCATTTGGTTTAAATGTTCCATATCCATTCAAGAATCCTTTTGTTGGCGCTTTAGGGCTCCTTACATTGTTAGGTTTTCTTTTTAATGCTATTCTGGAAATTCTTGTAGCGTCTGGGTGATCATTATATTTGTCGAGCCATATTTTTAAATCTTTATAAGAACTTCTCCAACCCGTTGGATGCAAGTATCTCTCAGCATAGACGTTACCCAATAATATTTTATTATCCAATTTTTTGATAAGGACATCAATTTTTTTCCAATCTCGAGCTTTTTTATTTTTAATAGGCTTATTTTGAATTTTAAAAATTTCTTTATAAATTTTGATGTCTTTAGAAGCTAAAACTTTCGTATATTCTTTAAAATCTCCTAATGAAGGATTGCTGACTAAAGACAGACTAAATGTAATATAGAAAATTAATATTAAGTATTTTTTATAATATTTTATCACTTTATTATAATTTCTTTTATTTTTTTTCTTAACAACTTCATGTCCTCCCAAGCTTCTTTTTTCATATCAGGTCGCATTAATAAATATGAAATGCCAAGAGTAGGAAGTACATAAATATTATCTTCTATTTCACTATTATTATAATATGAATTAGATTTTAAAGAATACCATTGGCCTCTCGATTTAATAATACTTTGACTTAGACCTAATGTTTGATTAGTGGCCACTTCTCCTAAACATAAAATAATTTTTGGTTTTATTAATTTTATCAAATTAAAAATAAAGGGTCTACAAATATTTATTTCTTGTTCAGTTGGATATCTATTACCTGGAGGTCGCCAAGGTACTCCATTTACTATAAAAATGTTTTCTCTTTTTAAATCTATAGCCTTTAAAATTTTATCAAAGAGATTACCCTTCTCAGAAACAAACGACTTTCCAGCCATATCTTCTTCTGAATTGGGTGCTCCATCTATGACTAAAATATCAGAGTTTTTATAACCTTGAAATTCAATAAAATTTTTAGCTGTTTTTTTTAAACTGCAACCTTCAAATTTTTTGAATAGATCTTCTAATTCTTTTAAGTTTTGGGCTGTAATTGCAATATCATAAGCTTTTTGTTCTTCATTCAAAATTATATTACTTATTGATGTATTATTATCAATATTTTTACAATTTTTATTTTGTTCTAAGGATTTATTTTTTTGTATTTGCTCATTTTGTGAAATTGATAAGTTAACACCTATGTCTTGATAAAACATTAATATACTTAGTATTTCTTCATGATTTTTAATTTCTAATTGTTTCAATTAAAACTTTCCTGTAAATTTTAACATTTAATATACTCATTAAATTAGTTTGTATTGATTTTTTATTAAAGCTATATTTTTTAATTTGGTTAATTTTATGATTAAATTTATAATTATATTTCTTACCATAAGTTTTTATGGTTGTACTATGAATTCTAATATTTCCAAATTTTCAGACATTGAGGTTACGAATAAAAAAAGTCCTTCGATAAACGCTCTTTATCTATCAGCTAATTATTCTATTTCTAAAGGTGACGCTTATACAGCAGCTAAAACACTTAACTCAAATATTAAAGATTTAGAACTCTTAAAACTTAAATTTATTTCAAATTTAATAAGTGGTAATTTTAAACAAGCATATAATATTTCTAATTCACTAAATATTAATAATAAAAATGGGCCTGTGTATGAACTACCAAAATTTGCCCTTACTTTGAAAAACTATGAATTAGAGCAAAGTTTGCTTGTTGCAAAAAAAATAAAAAATTTTTTGAATTTACATGATGTTGTCCCTTTAATTAATTATTGGTTACTTCATCTAAAAGAAAAAAAAGATTTAAATTTTGATTATATATCTAAAGATATTTCTATTTATAAATTGTTGATTTTAGAAAACTTTTATGCATCAAAAAAATTAAAGAAAATTGTAGATGAAAACATAAATCTTAAAAATTTAAATAATAACGATTTACTGCTGTTGGCTGGATATTATTTTAGAGTTAATGACATTGATAAATTTAAAACTATTATTCAAAAAAATCTGCCTAATCAATTTGATAAAAAACTTTTAATAAAAAATATTTCTAAAACTAAAAATATTTTCAGTGAAGTACCAGATTTAAATATTATTTTGGCCTCTAAAATTTATAACAATGTCAAAGTAAATAATTTACAAGAATATTCATATTCTCATCTAAAAATTTTATTAGAACTCGCTCTTTACTTATATCCAAACATGGATATTGCTAAATACTCACTTGCTGAAATATATGATGATCAAAAATCAAAAGAAATAGCTCTAAAAAAACTTAATTCAATTTCTTCAGAATCTTTTTTTATTTGCCCAGTAATCTAAAAAAGCTATCAATACTTAAATCATCAAGACTAAATGCTGAACATAAAAAACATTTATTTAAAATTAAAGATAAATGGCCAAATAATAAATTTATTATGTTGCAAATGGCAGATTACTTTAAATCTAAAAGTAATTTTTATGAAGCCATACAAATATATAAGAAAATAATTGAAAATCATGGCGAAAATAATCGTCTATTATTTTTATATGCCTCTAGTTTAGATAAAATGGGAGATTGGCATAAGGCAAAAGAATTATTAATAAAGATTTTAAAAACAGACCCTGAAGAAACGTATACTTTAAACTACTTTGCTTATAGTTTAGCTCTAAGGGATGAAGAATTAGATTTGGCCCTCAATCATATTAAAAAAGCTTTATCTTTAGATCCTAATAATGGTTTTTTTCTTGATACTCTTGGTTGGGTTGAATTTAAAAGAGAGAACTATATGTCTTCCGTTTTTTATCTTGAAAAATCAATTATGATTTTACCAAGAAGCTCTGAAGTTATGGACCACCTTGGTGATTGTTATTTGAAGTTAGGTAGAACGAAAGAAGCAGTTTATGAATGGAAAAAAGCATTGAAATATGAAAATAATATTACTGTGATTAATTCATTAAAAGATAAGTTAAATAAACATGAATAAATATTATTCAATAATTGCTCCTGCAAAACTTAACCTAAATTTGTTTATTAAAGGAAAAAATAAAAATGGATATCATTTATTAGAAAGCGATATATGTTTCTTAGAGTTAACTGATAAAATATACATTAAAAAAAGTAACAAAGATTTATTTAATCAAAGTAAAACACCTAATAATTTCAACATTGACCCTAACGATAATTTAATTTTTAAAGCTATAAACCAATTTAGAATATTAACTAAATGGAATATAAAATTTGAAGTTTACTTAGATAAAAAAATACCTATTGGAGCTGGATTAGGCGGAGGATCAGCAGATGCTGCTTCCACTTTAATATTATTAAGAAACTTATACAATAAAGAACATAATATAAAAAAAATTGACTTATCAACACTTTATAATATAGGGATAGATTTAGGGTCAGATGTTCCAGCATGCCTACATAGCAAAGATTTAAGACTTGGAGGATATGGTAATAAAATAACAAGAACAAAAGTAATTAATAATTATTATTTTTTGTTAATTAATCCAAAAATAAATTTATCAACTAGAGAAGTGTTTCAGCAGTATGATGCTTCCAACTCAAATGAGAGTAACATTCCTGACGCACGTTTTGGAAATATTAATATACATAATTCTCTTTTATCATCAGCAATTGACTTGGCTCCTCAGATTTCATCTGTGTTGTCACATTTACAGAAATCGAAGACTATAACAGCTTATGGAATGACAGGAAGTGGCTCAACATGTTTTGGAATTTTTAAAAATATTAATGAAATCATAAAATTCTTAGAATTTTTTAATAAACAGGATAATCCTAACTACTTTATTTGGTATGGACAAAAAAAAAATTATAACATGAACAGAATAAGAACCTCTAAAACACTTGAAAATATAGTTTAAATAATGTAATTCAATAATCAATTGGGGTGTAGCCAAGTGGTAAGGCATCGGGTTTTGATCTCGTGTACCGTAGGTTCGAATCCTACCGCCCCAGCCATATATATAACCCCTTGTTTTTTAATAATAATTTCACGGTATTTATACAAATGTACTAAGTTTGTACTAAGCCCAATTTAACTTGTTTCCCATAAGAAACTTATGCTTTATACATGCTTACCCATTACTTCTAATCTAGCAATGATTTTATCATAATTTAAGTGATTTCTTTTAGCAAAACTCCTTAAACTATCTGCACTTTTTGACAAATTACATGGTGAACATATCAAAACCATATTGTCTGGAACTGTTAATCCACCTCTATTTGCAGGATAAATATGGTCTACATGACAGTTTTCATAAACTAAATTTGTTTCACAATAAGGACATCTTGGATAATTCACTAATTGTGATTTAAGAGATAATTTTATCTCACCCTGACCTCTTCTCTTTTCTCCATCAAATGCTGCAGCTTTAGCCTTCCACATATCAATCTTACTTTGTTCTATGATAGTGTCATCTTGAACATTAGGACTTACATTTTTATAGCTCTTGTATTGTCTAGGAATTATTTTATTACTAAATAATTTTTGAAGTTGTTTTTGGCATTTAACTATTTCTAAAGTTAAGTCAGTTAAAAACTTCTTCTGGTCTTTATATATCTTAATATCTTTTTTGAGTTTTCTGACTTTGTCTGTGTCAGGTTGTTTGAAAAACATATTAGATGGCTGAACTTTAAACTCACTTAGTCTTTTTACTTTTTTATCATAAAGTTCCTTGTTCTTATTTATAAATGCTACCCTTCCATTAGCTATGTTTACAAGTTGAGTAATATTACTTTCTAGGGTCTTAATTTTCTGTTGTTTAGATTGATTTTTAAAAGTCCATTGCATTTTATAGCAGCCTGTATTTTGACTAATCTAAAGTTTTTAAGCATTAAACTTTGTCAATTTATATTAAAACATTTACTAAGATTATCTTTTTTATTAATTATAAATTTTCCAAAATACTTTTTATTGTTATTTTTACTATGCTTACCTTGATGTAAATATACATTGAGTACATTAAATTTAAGTATATCCCTTATTAACTCTTTGGGCACAACCATATTTCGTCTTTTGGTAACCTGTTCAAAGTTTGAAAAATAATTAACATTTTTAGTTTTAAAAGCGACTGTTTTGTACCATGCCCAAATTGATATGGAATAAAATGGTAAAGTAAAATTTTTAGATTGGTAATCATTTAAAAAATCATAATGTTTATTAATATCTAATACTTCATCTTCATTTAATAATAATTTAATCTCCTTATAACTTATATTCCCATTATTTTTGTGTGTTTTACAATTTGAATATTTAAGATTTAATCTATCTTTATTGATAGAAATAAAGTCTTGTCCGTTAGTAAAGCTTTTAAAATCTAGATTATTACCTTGATTAGCGAAGGAAAAATTATAGTTCAAAATCACCATAATAATAGATATAAAAATATTTTTTTTCATAAATAAAACTATCTTTGCTGTACCAATTAACACTTTTATAATTTAATTATTTTTAATAATTAATTTATTATATGTAATATAGAATTAAAAGGAATACTATTTGAGATGGGAAGAGATGGATAAAGAATTATTTAAAAAGATGCTCAATAATAGAAACTTTACAGATGAGCTCACAAAAAAACAAGATGAATGGGAACGGGCTAATAAAATTTTTCCTGATACAGCACCTTTTGGTATGGGGCTTACTATTGCAGTTATTTGTTTTATAATTTTTATACCATTTGAAACAAGCCAACAGTTTAAAACTATTTATTCTACTATAATAGGAATAATTGGAGGTATTGCTCAAAGTTACAGAATAAAGAAATATTATGATGAACGTGAACTTAGGTTCAATTACATCAAAGAAGATTTAATGTTTAAATATGAAAATGATAAACAAGATTAGTTTAATACATATCAGTTTCTTTTTATAATATCCTATAAATCATACTTTCTCTGATACTCAGCTTGTAACTCAGGGGTGATAGTAATGTTTCTGCACTTAGATGCAGGTCCATATGTACCACCTCTCAAACCTCTCATCTTGTTACTCTTATGACCTCCCCAACGGTTGTTGGAGAAGCCACGTAGGTAATTAGGCATATCTGATAGTTTCTGATTATAGTCTCTATGCTGTTTCTTTTTCATTTAGATGTCCTCCTATATGTCTTAGGCATACCTAAATGACGCATTTTCCTATGTAATCCTGAATAATGCATACCTAAAGTCTCAGCAGACTTGCGTAAGCTGTATTCATTGTCTTGAAGAACATCATTAATAAACATAATCTCAAACTGTTCTCTAGCGTCTCTGAGACTGTTATGTGTGTATAGTCTACCCATTAATAAACTCCTATAATGTAAGGGTGCATATATGTATTTAAGGATTAGCTTAATACTAGCTAAGTAATTGAAATACATAACTATTGTGATTCCCATAGGTGGCCAACGAAGAAGGTTTTTCAACCAAATCCGTTAACTTACTACAAGAATACTTTGGTAAGGGATTTTCGCTCAACATGACCGTAAGCTTTTATGAGGTGGCAATTTTTAAGCTTTGCCCAATGCTATCAGCAGAATTTATCTGGTTACTTTCTTTAAACCTTTTTATACAGAAGCAACTTGTATTACAGCTACTCAATCTGAACTCGTTGGCCAAAAGTTAGCTCATAAGTCATCGTTAAAAAGTGGTCTGAACATTCGTGGGTTCTCGCTAGGAAGTGGCAAGAATGAGAGAGGTTTTTGTATATATATAGTTATACCTATTTTGTATAAAAAGTCAAGTCTTTCTGCGGCTTTCCAGTGATTTATTTTAATAATTGCTTTATATAAGTTGTAAATATAATTTTTTAAATTATAGGAACACTTTTATAAAATATCTAAATACTTAACAAATAAAATCTAACCTGCTAGCCTACATTTATGAAGAAGTTTTCTGCAATATTATTGGTTGGGTTGGTGTTCTCTGTTTTAGCCGTCAGTGAAAGTTCATGGGCTGCAAAAAATTTTAAAGATGACGACTGGACACACTCTTTTTATGAGGATTGCAGTTCAGAAGGTGGCTTTGCTAATGGAAGTGAAGTTAAGTGGATGAAAGAGGGAGACACTAAATTCCTTCGGTTTTCTCTCGCAGGTGGACAAAAAGGAAATTGTTCCAGAGACAAAATCAGACGCAAAAATGAGAGTTCTTACCCGTATTGGGAACGTTCTGAAATTATGTCAGGTAGTAACAAAAGAAACAAATTTCGTTTAAAGAGTGGAAGTCACTATAAAATTAACTTAAGGGTAAGGTTTGTTGAAGGCTTCGCTTCTAATAAGGAATCTATACTTCAAATTAAAAGTAAATGTACATGGAAGGGTAGGTGCTCTCCCTTGCTGCAACTGAGGTCAATCGGACATTATCCACCTGGATACCTTAGGACTGAAGTCTTAATAAAGAAAAAGGGAGGGAAGAAAAAGCGAGATAATTGGAGTTCGGCGTCCACTATGAATGATTATAGGCAAATTAGAAACACTTATACAAATGATGTTAATGTAAGATTCAGCCCCATAACCCACAAAGGTAAGTGGATAAACATTATATTTGTTGTATCAGTAACTCCAAAGGAAGTCACCTTAACAAGTCAGGTTGAGGCTCCTGCAGGAGTTTGGACCGTTCCGATACAAAGCATTGACATTCCATCAGGTATGCTGGACCCGCATATTAAAATAGGTTTGTATCGTCCCGGTTCAGATACAATTCCCAATCCAAAGTCAACGATTGATTTTGATTACATAAAGATTTCAAAAATCTCAAAGGCTGATTACATATCTGAAGTTAATCCCTTTATAAATAGACTATATAATAATCACACTGACTTAGGCTCTCTATCTAGTAAACTTATATGTTATAGACATGGTTTGTATGATGGGAGATATATCAAAGAAGCAAAAAGAAGAGGTTTAAATTGCAAATAGTCATTAATTGAAATTTGCTGAATTAAATAACTTTTAACTTTCTAAAACCCTATCTGCTGCAGAGCTTGAGTATATAATAACGTATAGGGGGTGTGGGTCATGCCTACCCTTAGAATTATACTTCTAGTTTTGGGATGCTCTCAATCATTTCAATTAGTTTAGAAAGTTTTTGTGTCTTAAAGTATGTTCTAGCAGCTTCTGTTTTACCAAGATAAGAATTGCTATGTCCTGTTAAATCTGCAAATTCTATTTCATCATACCCTTTTTGTAATATCATAGTTGCAAAACCGTGCCTATAAGAGTGATGCACATAATGAATACTTTCTTCTTTATTTACTTTTAAGTTATTAAGAACTTTTGTTTTAACTCTTCCAAACTTTTTACCAACGGCATTTGCTGTTTTGTCTTTAAAATCTAATTTCTTATCATTTTCAAAATTATATCTTTTAGACAACCATTTTAGTAATTCAGAATGAATGGGTATTACACGTTTTGCAGCTTTTGTTTTTCCACCATCTGTTGCGACGTCAAAACAAAGTACATCATTAATGAAAATAAATTTTGCAGATACTACCTCTGAAACTCTCATTCCAGTATAATAACTTACTAAAACTAGCTGGAGCATATTACTATCATTCCTTACCAGTTCTAAAATTGCTTGATGCATTTCATCAGTAAATTGAAACCTATCAACTTTTTCTTTAAACCCTCTAATCTCTACATCTACAAATGGGTTAATTGCATTTTCTAAATATTCTTGTCTTATTGCAAATTTAAAAACACCAGAAAGCATCCAAACTTCAGCTCTGAAAGTTCCTTCAGATACTTCTCTTTCTCTTGAGTACCTTACATAATCACTTATTAATCTAGGTCTAATTAATTTTAGTTCAATATCGTCTCTGTCTACAAACTGAAGAAATTTTCTTACAGCATGAAACAGTTTACTTAATGTTTTTTTATCTCTTCCTTGTGACGTTAAATCTGCCTTATACTCATCACTTACTGCTAAGAGTGTAATATTATGTGGGTGAGGGGTGACTCTAAATTTATTTTTTCTTTCACTTATTTCTCTTTGAATTGCAGCAATCGCATTATCATAATGATTAAATTGCTCTTCGCTTAAAACTTCTATTTCATTAGTTTCATATATATCCTGTAAGGAATTATTTCTCATATCTATGAAGTACTCATAAAGCTCATCTAACTCATCTTCGGTTTTAACTTTTAAATCTCTTAAAACTCCAAAGTATGCAGAAGAGCCTTGGGATAGTTTTTTATGAGGAGTACTTCTAATCCCAATCTCTTTTAATCTCTCATCAACTTTTACAGTTGCTAATTTTAAATCATGAGTTTTAAGAGATTCTAAATAGTTTCTTCTGTTAGCCCATCTAGGATTATTTTTGATTTTTGGTAAATCTCTATAAATATCTTTAATATAAAATTGAAGATACCAATTGTCGCTACCTTTAATTTTAGTTAGATAATCTTTTCTATATTTTTGTGTCATATTGACAAATGTACTAAGTTTGTACTAAGTTGTAAATATTATTTTTTGTTACCTGAAGCTATTTATAATGTTTTTAGATATATGGCTATTAATCCTACCGCCCCAGCCATATATATATACTATTAAATTTTTATAATATTTTTATTTATGTTTCTCATGAGAAACCAAGTTTTAAAATTCACTATATTCAGAAGACTATCTTTTACTTTTAAACATTATCTTTCATACAATAAAGACCATTTTGATTTAATAGAGAAAAGGATAAATTTGGTTCTATTTTATTTAATTTTAACCTCAACCTATACATATGAGTTTCTAATGTATGTGTATTAATATCTTCATTCACTCCCCATATTTTTTTTAATAGATCTGCTTTAGTTATATTTATATTTCTATTTTTATTTAAGTAATCAAGTAAGTAGGTTTCTTTTTCTGTTAAATGCTCTTGATAATGATTATTTGAATTATAAATAATTTTTTTAATTGCGATAAATTGAATATGCTCCATTAAATAATTGTTGCTCAAAGAAAAATCAGTTTTTTTCATATTATCTAAATAATTTAATAATGTATTAAATTTAAAAGGTTTTTTTAAAAAACTTAAGTTGTAGTTTTTATATTCCTCGTAATTTTTGTTTTCAAAATAATACGCTACTATATTTTCGTGCTTGTTACACTCCGTAAAATTTTTAAGAAAAGTAGCTAAATTATTATTAACAATATCTAAATTCAGAATAAAAAAATCAAAAAGTCTATTGTTTATCATTTCTAATAATTTTTTTTCATTTTGTGCAATAAATAACTGATAATCTTCAGTATATAAAAATTGCTCTTGCAAAATAGAGTTTAAAAAAATCTCTTTTTCATATAATAATAATGTATGTTTTTTTTCCATAAAAGAAAAAACCTAAAATTTAATTAAATATCAATAAATTTACTTGGTTACAATGCATAATAATAATTTAACAGTTAAAATAGAAAGAGCAATATCAGAGCTTAGACGAGGTGGAAAACTTATTGTTTCAGATATTAATACTGGAACTTGTGTATTGCTAGTTGCTTCAGAATTAATTGAAAAAGAAACAATACAAGAATTATCTGAACAGTCTCTATCAAGGCCAAGTATCATTTTATCTTCAAATCGCTCTAATGCTATAGGTATAAATGTCAAAAATCAACCAAGCTCTATTTTGATAAATAAAAATTGGTCTATAGATGACATTTTATCCCTATGTATGCCATTATACGGTTATGATAAACCTTTGATAAACGGTGTTATATTAGAAAGTAATAAAAGTATTATATCCTCATGTCTTCTCATTTTAAGACAAGCTAGGCTTCTACCAGCTGGTTTAATGTCTATTATATCTAATGTTAAAATTGAAAATATTAATCAATGGGCTTTTAAAAATGACTTACTGCACGTAGAGACGAATGATATACAATCCTATGAAACCTCAAACACAGATAACCTCACCATGTCTGTAAAAGCTAAGGTTCCAATTTCTTATACCGATAATTGTGAAATTATTATTTTTCGTCCAAAAGATGGTGGAGATGAACATTTTTGTTTACTCTTTGGTGAAACAAGAAATGTTTTAAACATTACAAAACATAAACATATTCCTTTGGTAAGAGTTCATAGTCAATGCATAACGGGTGATGTTCTTGAAAGTTTAAAATGTGATTGTGGCCAACAACTTAAACAATCCATTAAAATGATGTCTCAAGCTAATGAAGGTATATTGATATATTTAGCTCAAGAAGGCCGCGATATAGGCTTATTAAATAAACTTAGAGCATATACTTTACAAGAAAAAGGAATGGATACAGTCGAAGCGAATATGGCTCTTGGTTTTGATGATGATGAAAGATTGTACTACCCTGCGAAGCAAATACTTAAAAAATTAAATATTGATACATTAAAACTCATAACTAATAATCCTAGAAAAGTAGAAAATTTATCAAGTTTAGGGATTAACGTTACAGAACGAGTTAGTATAAAGATTGAACCAAATAAGCATAATAAAAAATACCTTAAAACTAAACTAGAAAAGTCAGGACATATTTTATAATACAATAGTTCTTTGTCCGAAAAATTTGGTTCCTATTCTCACAGACGTAGCCCCAAATTTTATTCCCTCTTTAAAATCTTCACTCATACCCATTGACAATTCTGATAATTGGTTCCTATCAGCTATTTTTTTCAATAAACAAAAATGCATTGCAGATTCTTCATCATAAGGAGGAATACACATTAATCCAATAACTGGAAGTTTTAAATCATTTACACAATATTGAATAAAAGAGTCAGATTCTAGAGGTAAAATACCACTTTTTTGAGATTCACTACCTGTGTTAATTTGAATAAAGAAGCTTTTTGTTTTGACTTTATTATCAAAATGCAAATGTATCTCTTTTGCTAACTTTTCCCTATCGACTGTTTCAATAATATCAAATAATTTTAATGCTTGTTTTACTTTATTTGTTTGAAGAGGCCCAATCAGCCGCAACTCTAAATCATCTATATGTTTTAATCTCTCTTCCCATCTCTGACTTGCTTCTTGTACTCTATTTTCTCCAAAAATTCTTTGACCAATTTTAATTGCAGTATCTATTTTATTTTCATCTTGTTTTTTAGAAACTGCAACTAATTTTGTAACTTTTGATCCTTTAAATTTACTATTTAAATAACTAATATTTATATCATTCAAAAGCTCTTCTCTATTTTTTTCAATATTTTCCAAAATGTTAATCCTTTGACTATTTAAAATATATATATTTTAAAAAAAATAGAAATCAGATAAATGTTTCTAATATTATTTTAAATTATGCTGTAGCATGTTTCTTAATTAAATTTTAATTATAATTTAATTGATGTATAACAAAATACTGATAAAACTTATCTAAAAATTTTATAAAGGATTAAATTAATGATAAAAAACATATTATTAATAACTATCCTTTTGTTGATTTCAAGTTGTTCAAATTATAAATCAGTTTTCTCTAACAAAGTTAATGGCGAAACACAAAAACCTGTACTTGTGTTGGAAGATACTAGCAAAGATGTTTTATTGTCAAAAATTATTAATCCTCAAAATTTAGATAACGTTAATGTTAATGGTTATTTATGGCGTGCAACTCTTAATATATTATCAATTGCACCTTTAATATCCACAGATGCTCTTTCAGGAAAAATTATAACTGACTGGTATGTTAATAAGAATATCCAAAATCAAAAATTGAAAATTACGGTTTATATTAATTCAAACGAACTAAAATCTGAAAGCATTAAAATTAAAGTTGAAATTCAGAGTTTTAAAAATAATATTTGGTCACAACCTTTAACCAATAAAAGCTTAGCTGCTCAAATTAAAGATAGTATTTTGAATGAAGCTAGAAACTTGAAATTAAATTTGGATAAATAATTATTAAAAATGAAATATAATCCCTCTCTTATTGAAAAAAAATGGCAAAAAAAATGGCTTGAAAGTGACGTTTTTAAAGCCAAAATAGACTACAGTAAACCTAAATACTATGTTTTAGAAATGTTTCCTTACCCTTCAGGTGCAATTCATATGGGACATGTAAGAAACTACACCCTAGGTGATTTAGTTGCTCGATATAAAATGGCCCAAGGCTTTAACGTTCTTCATCCAATGGGATGGGATGCTTTTGGGCTTCCTGCAGAAAATGCAGCTATTGCAAATAAAACACTCCCTTCAGAATGGACGAATTCCAATATAAAAAGTATGAAGCTACAGCTTAAACAAATGGGTCTTTCCTACGATTGGAATAGAGAGCTGGCAACTTGTGATCCCGATTATTATAAGTTTGAGCAAAAGATGTTTTTAGATTTTTATAAATTAGGTATTGCTTATAAAAAGGAAACTTGGGTTAATTGGGACCCCGTTGAACAAACCGTTTTAGCTAATGAACAAGTTGTTGATGGATGCGGTTGGCGTTCAGGTGCTCAAGTTGAAAAGAAAAAAATGAATGGATGGTTTTTAAAAATTTCTGCATTTGCAAACGATTTACTTAATGATATTGATAGCTTAACATCATGGCCTGATAGAGTTAAAACTATGCAACGAAATTGGATTGGTAAGAGCAAAGGCGCCACTCTAAGATTTAAAGTTAACAATTCAGATAAAGAAATTGATATATTTACGACAAGACCAGACACAATATTTGGAGCTACATTTATAGCTATTTCACCTCAACATCCTCTTGCACATGAAATTGGTAATAAGGATAATGATGCTCTAGACTTTATAAAGTTTTGTGAAAAACAATCGACTTCAGAAATTGATATAGAAAAAGCTGAAAAATTTGGATATGAAACCTCTCTTACTGCATCTCATCCTTTCAAAACGGACTTTAAGTTAAAAATATTTATAGCTAATTTTATTTTAATGGATTATGGAACAGGTGCAATTTTCGGTTGTCCTGCACACGATCAACGAGATTTTGATTTTGCCAAAAAATATAATTTAGAAATAATTGAAGTTGTAGAAAATAAAGTTTCAGAAATTGAGAGTGATTTACCGTATATTGGCGATGGCACTCATATTAATTCTGATTTTCTAGATGGATTAAATATAGAAGATGGGATTAAATTAAGTATAAAAAAATTAGAAAAATTAAATATTGGCAAGGAAACTACAACTTTCAGAATACGTGATTGGGGAGTGTCCCGTCAAAGATATTGGGGCTGTCCTATCCCAATTATTTTTTGTGATAGTTGCGGAGAAGTTCCAGTTCCTGAAGAGAGTTTACCCATTACTTTACCTCTAGATATAAACTTTGAGTCAAATGGAAATCCATTAGAAACACATCCAACATGGAAGTTTACTAATTGTCCAAAGTGTAATAAAGATGCAATTAGAGAAACAGATACATTTGATACTTTTTTCGAATCAAGCTGGTATTTTGCTAGATTTACTGATTTAAACCCTCTTAAAGCTTTTTCTGATGAAGCTATTAAGTATTGGATGCCAGTAGACCAGTATATAGGTGGAGTAGAACATGCTGTGATGCATCTTCTCTATTCACGATTTTTTATGCGTGCATTAAAGGCAGTAAAATCAATAGATATAGAAGAACCCTTTAAGTCTTTACAAACACAAGGTATGGTATGCCATCAAACTTTTATTACAGAAGACAAACAGTGGTTATTTCCCAATGAGGTAATAAAAGAAAATAACAACTTTTTGCATGCAGAAACTAAAAGGCCAGTGTTTGTTGGTCGAACAGAGAAAATGAGTAAATCAAAGAAGAATGTTGTTGACCCACAACAAATTATTTCTAATTTCGGTGCCGATACAGCACGTTTTTTTATGTTATCTGATTCACCACCTGATCGAGATATGGAATGGTCAGATGCAGGTATTGATGGTTCTTGGCGATTTTTAAATAAACTATGGAAATTTGTACTAAATCTCAAAAATTTTGAAAATGATGAAGAATTACTAAAAGATCCGTCTAAACAAAATAAAGAATTACTAACTGTTTTAAATATTACCATAAAGGACATTACTAAAAATATTGAAAATTTTCACTTCAATAATGCCATAGCCTCAATTAGAACATTATTTAATGCAATTATATCTTATAAAATTACTAATGTGTCAGACGAAGCAGTTGTTTTACATACAACAAAAAAACTATTAATACTTATAAATCCTATGGTTCCTCACATTGCAGAAGAATTATGGGCTAGATTAGGTAATTCTAAAATGATATGTGATCAAGCTTGGCCTGAAATTGATCACCTTTATTTGAAAAAAAATAATATTGAAATTCCAGTTCAGGTAAACGGTAAAGTGAGGGCTGTAATAGATGTCCCTTTTGATACTAATAAGCTAGATTTAGAAAAAATTGCCATGAAAGAAAAAAATGTTTTAAAGTTTTTGAATGGTATTCCAAAAAAAGTTATAACAGTACCTAACCGTGTCGTTAATTTTGTTATTTAAAATGGTAACTATATGTTTTTTGTTAAAATAAAAGTATTTATATGTTTTTTGTTAATATTAAGTGGATGTCAATTTTCTAAATATCAATCAACAAATCTAAAATATACTCATAATATAAACATAGAAACTCCAAATAATAAATATAATATGTTGCTTAAGAAGCATTTGGATAGATTATTTAATAATCAACCTAAAAAAGATACTAACTTTATTCTAAAATCTGATATATCATTTACATCAAATGAAACATTGTCTGTAAGTGGTTTGAATGTTCTTCAATCTACAAAAGGCACTGTTCAATATTCTCTTATTGATTCAAAATCAGGAAAAACTTTAAGATCAGGTTCCGTTGTTACTTTTCCTGCACTAAGTTCTTCATCTAGCTCTCTATACACTAATGATGTTAGTCTACAACATATCAAAGAAAGACTTATTCTTAGTTCAGCAAAAAAGTTATATTTAAAAATTAAGCTAATTATGAAAAAATTAAATTGAAAATTAAGTCAGATAATTTTTTAACCTCTCTAAAAAATAATAATTCATATAAAATAGTTTTATTGCACGGACCAAACTTTGGCCTAGTTAATTTACTTTACAACAAAACTATTGATGTTTTATCAATTGATTTGAATGATCCATTTAGTGTTTCTAAAGTAGATGGAAATGATTTTAAAGAAAACCCTACTATATTAAATGACAGTATTTCAACATTTAGTATGGGAAAAGATAAAAGAATTGTCTTATTAGATCTTACATATATAACAATTAATAAAACCATAGAAAATATTATTTTGAATACAATAAAAGAAAATAATAATGATTATTTACTTTTAATTAAAGCCAATAATTTAGGTTCCAAAAATGACCTAGTTAAATTTATTGAAAATGTAGATTATGGATTTTTAGTACCTTGTTATGAAGAAAATTCTAATAATATAAAAATAGATATATCTAGATTATTTAATAAGTATAAGTTCAATTTTTCTACCGAATTTATCTCCATTTTAAGTACAAAGTTTAACCCTGATACTTTAATTAATTTAACAGAACTTAAAAAATTAGAGAGTTTTTTAATAGATAACGAAAATATAACTGAAGAATCAATCTTAACGCTCATTACTGATAATATAGATTTAAATTTTAATAAAATTATACAATTATGCACGAGTGGAAAAATTAGAGAATCATTATTTTATTTAGATAAAATTTATGAAAATTCTTCTTCAGCCATTAACATAATTAGATTATTCATAAAACATTTTAAGATAATAGAAAAAATTCTCTTAAAAGTTGAAAATGGATCAAATCTCTCAGAAACCATAAACAATGCAAGACCCCCTATTTTTTTTAAAGACCGGCCATTATTAACTGCTCAATGTAGATTATGGAGTTTAAAAAAAATTAATCTTATTTTTAAAAGATTGATCGAGATTGAATTAAAATGTAAATCCAGCATCTATCCAGACAAAATATTAGTTTCTCAATTTATATTATCAACGGCATTGATGGCTAAGAATTCTGCTAGGACTTGATTTTTTTTATGATATAATTAAATTCAGATAAATTTTTACAATCTAAACTTATGCTTCCTGCATTTTTGTTAGCGTCATAGTTAATATTTACCTTTATACCCGTAATTTCTAATAATTCTTTTTCTAAGTTTACTATATCTATTTCTTTTTGAAGTTTAGGTTTCAAAAATTTTACCTGACCTTGTTTTACAAGTTTTTCAACTTGCCTCGATGTTAATTTATTTTTCACTATTATATCTAATAAGTGATCGCAATCACTATGGCCTATTAGTGGTCTTATTTGCCCTATGGTCAATTTATTCTGTATCAAACAGTTTTTAGCTAACTCGGATAAAGATAATAGTCTAGTTATATTGGCTATATGTGATCGTGATTTTCCAACGGCTTGTGCAACATCGTCCTGTTTATAATTATATTTATTAATTAAGGATTGATAACCTTCTGCCTCTTCAATTGGATTTAGCTCAGATCGTTGTATGTTTTCTACTAAAGATAATTCTGCTATCTTTTCATCTTCTACGTCATCTCTAATAATTGAAGGTATTTCATGTATTTTAGCTAGCTGAGATGCTCTCCATCTTCTTTCTCCAGCAATGATGAAAAACTCATTTTTCTTATTTTCCTTAGATTTCAATATTATAGGCTGAATAACACCCTGTTTTTTTATTGATTTTGCTAATGATTCTATTTCAGATTTATCAAAAGTTTTTCTTGGTTGCCAAGGTCCTGGCTCTATAAATTCGACAGGCACCATTTTAAATTTATCATTAACACTGCTATCTGAAAAAATTGCTTTTTTTTCAAATTCGTTACCTAATAGGCTTGATAACCCGCTTCCTAATCCAGTATTCTTAGAATTTTTATTTTTTTTCATTATAAGTCTTTCTCTTGATTTATAATTTCGCCTGCTAAAGAAGCATATGCTTGTGAACCAGGGCAAGATATATCATACATAAGAACAGGTTGGCCATAACTTGGAGCTTCTGATACTCTTACATTTCTTGGAATAACAGTTTTAAAAACTTTATTATTAAAATGACTTTTTACATCCTTAGAAACCATTTCAGAAATTTTGTTTCTTTTGTCATACATAGTTAAAAGTATGCCTTGCAAAGTTATATCTTTATTAAAATTATTTTTAACAGAATCAAATGTGTTTATTAATTGCGTTAATCCTTCTAAAGCATAATATTCCGTTTGAAGTGGTATTATTAAACTATTCACAGCACATAAAGCGTTTAAAGTTATCAGACCTAATGATGGTGGACAATCTATAAATATGTAATCATATTCACCCTTAATTTTTTTAATTAGATTGTTAATGAGATATTCTCTATCTTCAACGTTTACAAGCTCCTGTTCAAGAGCGGATAAATTTGGTGAAGTAGGAATAATATCAAGTTTTGGTATCATGGTAGATTTTATTGAATCTACTATATTATTTTTTCCACAAATAACTGAATATAGATCGATATCTCTTTCATTATATTTAATTCCAAAACCTGTGCTGGCGTTTCCTTGAGGGTCGGAGTCAATAATTAGTGTACGTCTATCACATGCTGCTAGAGCAGTGGCTAAATTAATTACAGATGTAGTTTTGCCTACACCGCCTTTTTGGTTAGCAACTGCTATAGTTTTATTTAATTTATTTTTCATCTGTAATACTTAACACATTTACTTTACTTATATACACAATTTTACCTAATTCATCAGTAATAGACTGATATATTTTATAATCTATATTTCTTATTTTACTAATCTCTAAAAGCTCATTTTTATATGATTTACCCTTTAAAAACAATAGGTTAGGGAAATGGTTCAGATTAGATGGTCTTTTTTCCATATAGTTTTCTACATATTTAATTAACTTATTAAGAGGCGCCAAAGCTCTTGCCATTATTAGATTAGGTTTTAAAAAGCTTAAATCTTCAATCCGACAATTAAAAATTTTAATATTAGTTTCTGATAGCATTGCTACTTCACGAATAAAAGTACACTTTTTTTGATCTGATTCTACGATATTTATGTTATTATTGCCCATCATGGCTAGTATCAAACCAGGAAAACCTGCACCTGAACCAAAATCTAATATATTTCCACTTATATTTTTGGTAAAACGAAATAACTGACCTGAATCAAGAAAATGTCTAACCCATATATTATCAAGAGTAGAGTTGCTAATTAAATTTATTGAATTTTGCCATTTAAACAACGTTTCGTGATATATTTCAAATTTTTCATATGTTTCACGTGAAACATATAAATGCGAACAAAAACTTTCATAAGAATTAATTTTCACTGAAATTTTTTTCTTTCGGTTGTTTTTTTAAATATCTCAAAAGTAATAAAGTAGACGTAGGGTTAAACCCTGGAAGTTTGGCTGCTTGCGCAATTGTATTAGGTTTTACGTTGTTTAAAATATCCCTGGCTTCATTTGATAGGCCTTTTACTTTATTGAAATCAACATTTAAAGGTATGTTAATGTTATTTTCCTTTTGATATGCATTAATATCTTCTTGTTGTCTTTTCAAATAGACATTGTATCTACAGTCCGTTTCCAATTGAGAGTGCAAATTATTAGATATTTTCTTCAAATCAGGCCACAAAGAAAATAGGTCTTTAATATGATATTCACCAGATGATAAAATATCTTTTGGCTTACGAGATTGTCCAGTTCTAGTAAATGGCAAATCATATTTCTTTAACTCACTTGGTTTTGCTGTCAATTTATCCAAAATTTCATTTGCATGTTTAAGCTCATTATTTTTTATATTCCAAAGAGCTTTTCTTTTATTTCCAACAACACCAAACTTAATTCCTTTTTCGGTCAACCGTTGATCAGCATTGTCAGATCTTAATAATAATCTAAACTCGGCTCTTGACGTAAACATCCTATATGGTTCTGGGGCTCCCCTTGTTATTAAATCATCAATCATAACGCCAATATAAGCTTCAGATCTGTCTAACAAAAACCACTTAGGGTTATTGTTTAGTTTTATCGACGCATTAATTCCAGCAATTAAACCTTGAGCAGCCGCTTCTTCATATCCAGTAGTTCCGTTTATTTGCCCTGCAAAAAACAAACCTTTAATTTCCTTAACTTCAAGAGAGCTGTTTAAAGCTCGAGGATCCATATAATCATATTCTATGGCATAACCATATTGACTAATTTTAACGTTTTCTAAACCAACTATGGTTTTAACAAAATTATCCTGAACATGTTTGGGTAAGCTTGTAGAAATACCATTTGGATACACTAAAGAGCTATCTAAACCTTCGGGCTCTAAAAAAACTTGATGTGAATCCTTGTTATTAAACCTATTTACTTTATCTTCTATACTTGGACAATATCTAGGACCGGAGCCCTCAATCGAGCCTGAATACACTGGAGACAGATTAATATTATCAGATATTATTTTATGTGTATTTATGTTAGTTCTTGTAATACCACATTCAATTTGTTTAACCTTTATCTCACTATTCAAAAAAGAAAATGGGACTGGAATTGGGTCAGCTGATTGCATTTCAACTTTTTTCCAATCAATACTTGATTTTTCTAATCTTGGCGGCGTACCTGTTTTCAGTCTTCCAATAGGCAAACCTAATTGTCTTATTTTTTTAGCAAGAATTTCTGAAGATTTATCACCAATTCTGCCTGCAGATATTTTTTCATTTCCTATATGTATTATTCCTCCTAAAAATGTTCCTGTTGTTAAAACAACAGACTTACAGAGGTAAACTTCATCATTTTGAAGCACAACACCTTGAATTTCCTTATTAGAAATTTTTAGGTCTTTAATTGTTCCCTCAATTATTAATAAATTTTGTTGTTGTTTTAATAGTAAACTTATAGCCTTTTTATAAAGTTTCCTATCTGCTTGTGATCTTGGACCGTGAACAGCCGGACCCCTTGATCGGTTAAGCATCCGAAATTGAATTCCTGAACTATCTATCGCTTTTGCCATTAGTCCATCTAAAGCATCTATTTCTCTTACTAAGTGGCCCTTACCTAATCCACCTATAGCTGGATTACATGACATTTCACCAATTGTTTCAATATTCATTGTTATTAGAGCAGTTTTTGAACCCATTCTAGAAGATGCTGCAGCTGCCTCAATGCCAGCATGCCCACCTCCAATAACAATTACGTCAAAACTCTTCATTCTTAACCTTTATTTCTTATTTACCAATACAAAAACTACTAAATATATCGTCTAAAATTTCTTCGACGTCAATATTATTAGTTATGGAACCAATAGCCGTAGCTGCAACTCTCAAGTCTTCCGCTGCCAATTCAGGATTAATCTTTAAGTTCGTTAAGGAAGCTCTTTTTAGCGCATCAGAGGCTCTTTTAACAGCTTGAACGTGCCTCTCTCTTGTAAGTAATGCGTTTTCTTTAGGCTCCAATGATTTTAAATGTTTTACAATAACTTTTATTAATTGATCAATACCTGTGTTTTCTTTTATAGAAATTTCATGTACGTTTTTTTTATTTAGTTTACCTAAATCTGACTTCGTATGAATTAAAATTTTTCTTGAAGACTTTTTTATTTCAGTGAAATCAAAATTTTCACTGTCTGATAAAATTAAGATTAAATCTGATTTATCTGCTTTATCAATTGCAATTTTTATACCTATTTTTTCTATCTCTGACTTTGTTGATCTTATACCGGCAGTATCATTAAGAATAATTGGATATCCCTCAAAATCAAGTAATACTTCTAAGATATCTCTTGTTGTGCCAGGTTCTTTAGTTACTATCGCGACTTTTCTATCTGATAAGAAATTAATTAACGAGCTTTTTCCTACATTAGGCCGTCCAATTAGAGTAATTACAAAACCATTTCTTAATCTTTCCCCAAATGAACTAGATTTGATTGATAGTTTCATATCTGTCAGTAAATCAATAACGTTTTTAGCAAATAATTTTTCAAGGTCAACGGGGAGATCTTCGTCTGAAAAATCGATTAATGCTTCTAATTTTGATAATAAAAATACAATATTAGCTCTCCAAGAATTAACTTTATCTGATAAAGCACCTTCAAACTGAGACATAGATATCTTAAATTGGTTTTCTGTTTCTGCATTAATTAAATCATTAAGGCCTTCTGCTTGTGTCAAGTCAATAATTCCATTGAGAAAAGCTCGCTTAGTATACTCTCCAGGTTTAGCAATACGAAAATTTTTCTGCTTACCTAACATTTGAAAAATCTTCTTTTCTATCACTAAGCTGCCGTGTAGATGTAACTCTATTATGTTTTCACCAGTAGCAGTATGTGGGCCTGGAAAAAATATAACTAGAGCATTATCAATTATTTGATTATTATGATCATGTAATTTTCTTAAAGACGCTAATCTTGGCTGTGTTGGCTTAAACGAGAAAATTAAGGGGACAATGTTAGCATGTTCACCTGATATTCTAATAATTTTTAAAGCGCTTTTTTGAAAGTTAGAAGCAGATGAAAATATAGTATCCAAATTATTATGCTTTAACGGTTAAATTTGTTTCACGTGAAACATTTTTTTATTTATTCATTGCCCTAAAGAAGTCTTCATTGGATTTACTCTGTTTGAGTTTGTCAGCTAGAAAGTCCATGGCGTCGACTGGACCCATTTGCATCAATATTCTTCTGAGAACCCACATTCTAGATAAAGTATCTTTCTCTACTAAAAGCTCTTCTTTTCTTGTTCCTGATTTTGTCACATCTATCGCAGGAAAAGTCCTTTTGTCAGAGAGTTTTCTATCCAGGATAACTTCGCTGTTACCTGTACCCTTGAATTCCTCAAATATTACTTCATCCATTCGAGATCCTGTTTCTACTAAGGCGGTGGCAATAATAGTAAGAGAGCCTCCATCTTCAATGTTTCTAGCTGCTCCAAAAAATCTTTTAGGTCTTTGTAAAGCGTTTGCGTCAACGCCGCCAGTTAAAACTTTTCCACTTGATGGTATAACTGTGTTGTACGCTCTTGCTAGCCTTGTAATAGAATCTAAGAGTATAACTACATCTCTTTTATGCTCAACCAAGCGTTTAGCTTTTTCTATAACCATGTCTGTAACCTGAACGTGACGAGATGCAGGTTCATCAAAAGTTGAACTGATTACTTCCCCATCAACAGACCTTTGCATATCTGTTACTTCTTCTGGTCGTTCATCAATTAATAAAACAATTAAATATATTTCTGGATGATTCTTTGAAATAGACTGAGCTATAGACTGTAGCATCATGGTTTTACCTGTTCTAGGAGGCGCTACTATTAATCCACGTTGACCTTTTCCCATAGGCGCAACCATTTCTACTACTCTGGTAGTGATATCTTTATTTTCTGGATCAAATTCAGTTTCAAAGTTAATTTTAGATTGTGGATAAAGAGGTGTTAAATTATCAAAATTTATTCTATGTCTTACAGCTTCTGGATCTTCAAAATTTATTGTTTCAACTTTTAATAAAGCAAAGTATCTTTCCCCGTCTTTTGGAGCTCGTATTTTTCCTTCTACTGTGTCGCCAGTTCTTAAACTGAATTTTCTTATTTGACTTGGCGATATATATATATCATCAGGGCCAGCCAAATAATTAGACTCTGGTGATCTCAAAAAACCAAAGCCATCAGATAAAACCTCAAGAACACCATTCCCATAAATACCTATATCATTTTCTGCGAGTCTTTTTAAACAAGCAAACATCATATCTTGCTTACGTAATGTACTTGCATTTTCTATTTCTAAACTTTCAGCATAATCAAGTAAATCAGCTGGATTTTTTGCTTTTAATTCTTTTAAGTGCATCTTTTTCTCTTTTGTGGGAAATTTTGAATTATAATTGGAAGTTTGGTTTAATTATAACTAAAGAAATAATTAAAATCATTAAGACAGTGGGTACTTCATTTATTTTTCTATAAAAATTTGAAGATTTAAATCTATAACCTTTTTTAAAGTTTTTGTAAAGAATAGATAAATAGAAATGAAAAATACTAAGAAAAACGACAAAAATTAGCTTTAATATAAAATAAACCTCGCTTACTATATAACTATTGTCATAAACTAATAAAAATCCAAAAATATATGTTAAAACCATTGCAGGTTTCATAATAATTTTTAAAAGTCTGTACTCCATAATTAAGAAAGTCTTGTCCGTTTGACTTTCACATTTAGTATCGTGATGATACACGAACAAACGAGGTAAATATAATAATCCTACCATCCATGAAATAACTGAAACTAAGTGTAATGTTTTTATTATATCATAATACAAATTTTAACCTATATTTCGAATTCTTTAATAATTTCAATGACTTGTTTAACACTGTCTATTCTACATTCAGGTGTAAGACCATGGCCAACATTAAAAATAAACTTTCTGTCTTTCATTTTTTTCAATATACTTTCAACATTCTCTCGGAGAAACGGATTATGCTTCGGAATAAGAGATGCTGGATCGAGATTACCTTGTATAGCGATTGATGGATTTATGCTTTCTAATACCCAAGATAAATTTACAGTCCAATCCAATGCAACACAATCAACATTACTTTCATATGAGTACTTAATTAGAGATCCTCCAGATTTAAAAGGAAAACCAATAACAGGGATATTAATATTTCTGGATCTTAATAGACTAATTATTTTCGCTATTGGATCAATAGCAAAATCTTTAAAAAAGTTATTAGGTATCATGTGAGACCAAGAATCAAAAATCATTAATACATCCGCACCAGCTTTTGCTTGTATTTCCAATTTGTCTGTAATGTATATTACTAGAGTTTCAATAAGTTCTCGAAACCATATATTAGAACCCCAAATTGCCTTTCTAGTATTAATAAAATCTTTGCTACTTTGGCCTTCAATCATATAACAAGCTAAAGTCCAAGGTGCACCTGAAAAGCCTATTAAACAAACTGATGATGGTAGATCTCTTCTTAAAGTCTTTATTGAATTTTCTAAAGGTTTTAATAATAACGGAATATTAATATTTTTGATAATTTTGCTTTCATCAGGTAACATTGGATCCATAGTCGGACCAACGTTTTTAGTAAATTTTACATTTCTGTTCATTGCCCAGGGTATCATTAAAATATCAGAGAAAACTATAGCCGCATCTAAGTTATAATATTTTAAAGGGAGTTTTGTACTTTCTACAATAAGTTCTTCATTTAAACAGAAATCTATAAAGTTTTTTGCTCTTGATCTAATAGAATAATATTCAGGAATATGTCTACCAGCTTGTCTCAAAAACCAAATAGGTATTTGTTGATTTTTTTTATTTTTAAATAAATTATTTATTTTATTCACAATTTTTATCTTTTAATTATTTTAAGTAAAATTAATTGTTATTGTTGTATACAGATTTTCTGTGGATAAATACTTTATTATGTGTTTATCAACAAGTTATCATTTAACTAAGTGTTAGTTGTATGTAAAAAAATAAAATATCCACAAGTAAATAATTCTATTTATATATTTATTAAGATGTTTTTAAATTATTAATATTTTTGTTCATTTACAATTATATTTCAATAAAGATAATAATTATAATTATATTAACATATTATCAACAATTAAAAAAAAGGCATATAATGATTATTATAGGTATAACTGGATCAATTGGAATGGGAAAATCTACCATTGCATCCATGTTAAAATTTTTTGATATACCTATTCATGACTCTGATTTGGTTGTAAAATTATTGATTGAAACTAATTCTTTGGTACTAAAAAAAATTAAGAAAAATTGGCCTGAAGTAATTGATATAATTGATAGTAATGAAGTTATTAATAAGGGAAAATTAAGTGAAATAATTTTCAATGATACTAAGTGTAAAGAAAAGTTAGAAAAAATAATTCATCCTTTAGTAAATAAAAAAAGAAAGATGTTTTTAAAAAAATATGAATTTAAAAACAAAATTGTTGGTATGGATGTTCCGTTATTGTACGAAACTGGTCTAAATAAAATATGCAATTATATTTTTTTAGCTTTTACTTCAGAGGCAAATCAAGCGAAAAGAGTTTTAAAAAGAAAAAATATGACTATGGAGAAATTTATATCAATAAAAGAAAATCAATGGTCTGACGAATTGAAAAAAGAACAAAAACCATATATAATAAACACAAGTTATGGGAAGATATTAGTCTTTATTTTATTAACTTTTTTGTTATCTAAAATTTTTTTTAAAGAAAAGGTTCTAAAAACATGAGAGAAATAGTTTTAGATACAGAAACAACAGGTTTAGACTGTAGTAATGGAGATAGAATTGTTGAAATTGGTGTAATTGAATTAGAAAATCATATCCAAACTGGCAAATATTTTCATTCTTATATCAATCCCCAAAAAAAATCTGATCCAAAAGCAGAAAAGGTACACGGGTTAACACAAGAGTTTTTATCTGATAAACCCTTATTCCATGAAATTGCTGAGGATTTTTTAGAATTCATATCAAACAGTAAAATTATAATACATAATGCCCCTTTTGATCTAGGGTTTATTAATTCAGAACTAAAAAATTGTGATATGTCAGATATTGATGAAAATCTAGTTATAGACACTTTATTACTAGCAAAAAAAAAGTACATAGGTCAATCAGTCAGTTTAGATGCTTTATGTCGTAAATTTAACATAGATATTTCAAACAGAACTATACATGGTGCACTTAAAGATGCGAAGTTATTGTCACTTGTATATCTTGAGTTAATTGGTGGAAAACAAACAAGACTAAACTTTTTAAATAATAATGAGTCCATTAAAGAAGATAACAATGAACTATTTGACTTAATAAGTTTTTATAATAATAAACCAATTATTCCAGCCAAAAGGGTTAACATTAACATTAATGATAATAAATTACATATAGAAAGTATAAAACAAATACCGAAAAGTATTTGGGAAACTCTGAAAAGTTAACTTTTAATTAAGTTGAAATTAACATTATCCAAAATTATGGGCATAAATCCGCCATTCTGAGTTACACTCGCTATTATAGATCTGGCGAAAGGAAAAATAATTCTTGCCCCCTCTGATGCTAACTTATGCTTGTCAACAAGGTTTGTGTTTTCTGCCTTAAAAAGTCCATAATAATCTAATTCTAAATGAAATATTGTATTTTTTTCTTTTTTAGATTTACAATTAATACTTATCTTAATGGTTACTCCGAAATTAACCTCCCCATAAGGTTCATGTATAACGTTAATTTCAATATTAGTATTATTTTCTTTAGCATTAAAGTTATGAGTTCCATTTTTTTGAAAATTTTCGTAAGATAAATCTTTAATGTATTGATTTAATATAATTAATTTATTCGTTTCGTCATTTATTATTTTATTCATGTGGTTCTCATTTTAACTAAAAATTAATTTTTATAACTTAAATTGACAATAATACATATTAATTTTTAATTTTTTTTGTATAATGTTGATTTAATCAATTTAACAGTGGTGGAAAATTTAATATGCAAAATAGTCTTCCTTATTTAGATATTTTAATCTTTGGGGTTATAGCAGTTTTTTTAATATTCAGACTTAAAAATATTTTAGGTACCAAGACAGGATATGATTCGTCTGGCGCTAAAAAAGATAATAATAGTTCTAATATAATACCACTTAAAACAGTTGAAAAAAACGAAAAATATAATTTAATAAGTAATGATTTAGATAAAATTAAAGAAATTGATCCGTCATTCAATGCAGACGAATTTTTATCTGGATCAAGAACATTTTTCAAAATGGTTTTAGAAAGTTTTACTAATGATAACTTAGAGAAAGTTCAAAATTTCATAAAACCATCTGTGTTAGAAAGTTTTAAAAATGCAATTGATGATAGAAACAAGGAAGAAGAAACATTAATTATTGACCTTAAATCAATAGATAAGAATGAAATATTATCCCATAAAATTACAAAAACGTTAATTAAAATAAATGTTATATTTGAATCTAGACAGATCATATCACTAATGGATAAAAATGATAAATTGATTGAAGGTGATCAAGAAAAAGAAATAATTGTCAAAGATGAATGGGTATTTGAAAGAAAAATTAAAAACGAGAATCCTAATTGGTCTCTTATTGAAACAAAAAGCCTTTGAATAATGGTTTTTATATCAAAGAATGATAAAAAAGCATGGCAAGATTATATTGATAACTTTGAACATTTCACTCTAAATCTTAAGAAAGATGATTTAAAAAAAGAAGTCAAAATAAAAGATAAAAATTCTATTAAAAAAAATAATATCGCTAATTCTTATAAATTATTTAAAAAAGGTAAAATCAAACCTGATGGAGTGATAGATCTTCATGGTTATAGTCTTAAAATGGGAAAACAAAATTTAGAAAGTTATATTTTAAAATCCTATGAAAATAACCTTAGAAATATTTTAGTTATAACTGGTAAAGGTTTAAATAACCAAGGCGTCTTGAAAAAAGAAGTACCTGAATGGTTAGAAGAAAAAAAGATAAAAAATTATTTAATAAGTTTTGAAAAAGCTCCAAATAATAATGGTGGTTCGGGAGCCTTATTATTAAGAATTAGAAACAAATACAAATTTTAACTATAAGTTTTGGATATAAGTATGACAAAATTCAATGAAAATCGTATTGCTTTAATTAAAAGAAAAACTAATGAGACTAACATTGAAGTAAAAGTCAATTTGGATGGTGATGGTAAAAATTTTATAGATACTGGACTTCCATTCTTTGATCATATGCTGGAACAATTATCTAAACATAGTTTAATAGATATCCAATTAAAATGTATAGGTGACTTACAAATAGACGCTCACCATACTATGGAGGATATTGGTTGGGCTTTAGGCAAAGCTATCAATGATGCTTTAGGAAATAAAAGAGGTATTAAACGTTATAGTTTTAATTATTTGCCAATGGATGAATGCCTTACTAGATGTTGTATAGACGTATCAGGACGACCTTGGTTAATCTGGAATGTTTTTTTGCCTGGTATAACAATAAAAAAAATTGAAACTGAAATATTTAGGGAGTTTTTTCAATCACTTTCCCAAGCTGCTGGATTTACATTGCATGTTGAAAATTTATATGGAACAAACACCCATCATATTTTAGAATCTTGTTTTAAATCACTAGCCATTTCTTTAAGAGAGGCTATAAAAATTGATCCTCAAAACTCCAATAATATTCCTTCTACCAAAGGTACATTATTTGGGAGCAATTAAAATGAAACTAATTATAATTGACTACGGGTCTGGAAATTTAAAATCTGTAGAAAATGCTTTTAAAAATTCTATATTAGAAAATAATTTAAACTTTAGTGTTGAAGTTACAAGTGAATTAAAGTCAATTAAGAATTCCGATTTATTGGTACTACCTGGTGTTGGTTCTTTCCCAGATTGTAAAGAAGGGCTCCAAAAAATCCAAGGTTTAATAGATGTTTTATTTGATGAGGTTATTATAAAAAATAAGCTTTTCTTAGGTATATGTGTAGGCATGCAACTTATGGCCGAGTATAGTTTGGAAAAAGTAAACACTGATGGTTTTGGTTGGTTTAAAGGTAATATAGAAAAAATAAATAATAACGGTACAGATTATTTGGGAAGAAATTATAAAATTCCTCATATGGGATGGAACAACTTAGAAATAAGTGAAGAAAGACATCCTATTTTAAAGAACATAACAGAAAAAGAACAATTCTATTTTGTGCACTCTTATTATTTTAAAATTAAAGAAAAAAATAGAGTATATGCTAATACTAACTATAATCATAAAATTCCAGCAGTTATAGCTAAGGATAATTATGTAGGTGTTCAATTTCATCCAGAAAAAAGTAGTTTTTCAGGCCAAAAACTTATATCAAACTGGTTAATGTGGAAACCATAAATTAATTGTGAGACATAACATGGTTAAGATAATAGAAAATGTGAAAAAAAAATATAATGTTAAAGCTGAACTTTGTACGAGCTTAAACAAAGTTGATTTACAAGAACTTTGTGACGCTACAGAAGAAGCCATTTTAGCTGGAGGAGGCTTTGGTTGGATATCTCCTCCTGCATTAAAAACACTACAAAATTATTGGAAAGGTGTATTATTAATACCTGAAAGAACTCTTATAATTGGAAAATTAGATAGTGTTGTAGCAGGATCTGTACAATTAATTAAACCAACTAAAAATAATGAAGCTCAAGCACATTCTTGTATTTTAAGTACTTTTTTCTTTGCATCATGGGCACGAGGTTTTGGTTTGGCTAAAGCAGTATTTGAAAAAGCAGAAGAAAAAGCAAAAAAAGATGGGTTTAAAGTCATAACTTTAGAAGTTAGAGAAACACAGCATCGAGCTATACAATTGTATGAACAAGCAGGTTTTGTCAAAACTGGTTCTAATCCCAAATCAGTATTTGTAAATGGTGAGTATATTGCGGGTCACTATTATTATAAAGAATTAGAAAAATGAAATACAGGAAATTCACTTTATATCCAGCCATTGATATAAAAAATGGAAAATGCGTTAGACTTTTATTCGGAGATATGGAAAGAGAGACAGTTTATCATGAAAATCCTCTTGATCAGGCCATATGGTTTGTTGATCAAGGTGCAGAGTGGCTTCATATTGTTGACCTTGATGGCGCTGTTGAAGGTAAGAATGTAAATAAATCTATAATTCAAAAAATGTTAAATCTTTTACAGAACAAAGTTCATGTTCAAGTAGGAGGGGGTATTAGAAACCTTGAAAATATAGATTTTTGGTTAGAAAACGGAGTAAATAGAGTTATTTTAGGAACTCTTGCTCTTGAAAACCCACATTTTATAGAAAAATTAAATAAAAATTATTACAAGAAAATAGTAATAGGCGCCGATGTAAGAGATGGTATGATTGCTTCACATGGATGGAAAAATCAATCGAGGGTTAAAGCTGTTGATTTAATAAGAGAATTTAATCCAAACATAATTAACTCTATAATTTACACAGACATATCTAGAGATGGTAGCTTACAAGGTGTAAGTTTAGATCAAACAATAAGTTTTTCAAAATCTATTCCACATCCAGTGATAGCTTCTGGAGGTGTTTCTTCTATTAAAGATATTATCGATTTAAGCAAGCAAGTTACAAACGGTATTGAAGGTGTGGTTATTGGAAGAGCTCTATATGATAAAAAATTTACCTTTGGTGATGCAATCAAATCTTTAAGAGTGGATACATAAATGCTTTCAACAAGAGTTATTGCGTGTTTAGATGTTCATGATGGAAGAACAGTTAAAGGAATAAATTTTGTAGATTTGCAAGATGCAGGTGATCCAGCAGAACAGGCAAAACTTTACAGCAAAGTCGGTGCTGATGAAATTTGTTTCTTAGATATTTCTGCAACTAATGAAAAAAGAAAAGCAATGTTGGATGTTATTTCAAAAACTGCTGAATCGTGTTTTGTTCCTTTGACAGTTGGCGGAGGAGTAAATGATATTAGTGATTTTAGAAATTTATTAAATTGTGGAGCTGATAAGGTTTCAGTTAATTCATCGGCTGTTTATAATCCAGATTTGATAAAACAAGCATCAGATAAATTTGGTAATCAGTGTGTTGTCCTTGCCATTGACGCCATTGATAATAAAAATATGTTAAGTGGTTACGAGGTAACTACCCATGGTGGAAAAAATAAAACAGATATTGATGTCTTGTCATGGGCCCAGAAAGGTGTTGAAAATGGTGCTGGAGAAATCCTATTAACTTCAATGAGCGCTGATGGAACTAAAAAAGGATATAATTTAGAATTGACAAAGTTAGTATCAGATAATGTTTCTGTACCAGTTATAGCTTCTGGGGGAGCAGGTAATCCCCAAGATATGGTTGATGTTGTTTTACATGCAGGCGCCTCTGCTGTTTTAGCAGCTTCGATATTTCACTTTGGAATTTTTTCAATTCCTTCTGTAAAAAAAGAAATGGAAAAAAGTGGTATTCAAATTAGAGATTGTGAAAAATAAAATGGATGATCAATTTGTTACTGAGCTCTTTAAATTATTAAAAGAAAAAGCAAAAATAAATAATAATTCCTCATACACTTCACAATTAATCAAAAACCCAGATTTATTAGCTAAAAAAATAGGGGAAGAATCCTCTGAACTGATTATTGATTTTATTAAAAATAATAAAACAGGAATTATAAATGAATCGGCAGATTTATTATATCATATATTTGTTGTGTGGATATCTATGGGCATAAATCCTCAAGAAATTTGGGATGAATTATCCAAAAGACAATCACAATCAGGTATTGAGGAAAAAAAAAATAGAGGAAAAATACATGAATAATAGCTATGATAACAAAAATATTTTTTCAAAAATTTTAAGATCTGAAATTGATTGTGAGAAGATACTCGAGAATGAACACGCATTAGCTTTTTTGGATATTAATCCTCAAGCACCTATTCATATTTTAATTATACCTAAAAATAAATATATAGATTTCTACGATTTTACCCAAAATGGTTCGGCTCAAGAAATTAAATATTTTTGGGAATTAGTAAATGATGTAATAAAAAATAAAAATATTTCAGATTCAGGATTCAGATTAATAACTAACTCTGGAAAGGACGGTAATCAAGATGTACCACATTTTCATGTACATTTGTTAGGCGGAAAAAATTTGGGAAGAATGATTAATTAGTTATTATTTTATCTTCTATGAAATCCCAAAACATTTTTTCAATGTTAATAGAATCATTAATTTTTATTTCACGAATTCCAGTTGGGGATGTAACATTTATCTCTGTTATGAAGTCGCCAATTATGTCTATACCAACAAAGTAAAGCCCTTTTTCTTTTAAAGATTGTGAAATTTCGTTACATATAAATTGATCTCTTTTTGTTATTGACGTCCTTTCGGGTTTTCCCCCTACATGCATGTTAGATCTACTCTCCCCTTTTTGGGGAACCCTATTAAGAGCGCCAACAATTTCACCATTTAGAAGAATTATACGTTTATCACCATTTCGTACATCTTTTAAATATTTTTGGATCATAAGTGGTTCATTGCTTTGTTTAAAAAACATTTCTAGAATTGAATAAAAGTTTTCGTCATTTGGTTTTAAATGAAAAACTCCTTGACCCCCATTTCCATACAATGGCTTTATAATGATATCTTGAAATTCATCTCTAAATGATTTTATTACATTTATATCTTTGGTGATTAAAGTCTCAGGCATTAAATGAGGAAAGTTAGTTACAAATATTTTTTCTGGGGCATTTCTTACTTCAAAAGGATTATTAACTACAATAGTTTTCTTTGGTAGCTTTTCCAAAAGATGTGTTGCTGTAATATAAGACATATCAAACGGTGGGTCCTGTCTCATTAACACTATGTCAAAATCAGATAATAATTGAATATTTTTTTCATAATATTTATAGTTATTAAACCCGTTTTCTATATCTAATTCAAATTTACAAATATTTGCTAGCACTTTGTTAGATCTTAATATTAATGCATCTGGTGTAAAATGATGAATTGTGTGTCCTCTTTCTTGAGCCTCAAGAGCTAAAGCAAAACTAGTATCACCCTTTAAATCAAGTCTTTCTAATGGATCCATTAGAAATGCAACTTTAAGTTTAGTGCTCATCGTGTGTCATCTGTTAACGTAATATAATTATAAACTTCTTTAATAAAACGCGCACTTGAAGCATGGGCCTTAACTAAACCCATTTCCTCTATATTTGAAGCAACACCACTTAAATATGCAATATCATTTACAACGTCGATTGAAAAATTAATGCTATTAATTTTTTTATCAGTCATAATTCGCGCTCTAATTTCACCCATAGAAGAGATATCTCTAGCAATATTTCTAAGACTTGAAGTGTTACTTATTTGAATTTCATTATTTACTTCATTAACGCCTTTTACGCTCCATGCAATTTTGGTAAGCTGTATCCTCGTCTCTGGTTCGCTTACTTTACCGGTAAATAAAACTGATCCATTATTTACAGTGATTTTAGTATCAGCAATTAAACTAGGATCTTTTTTAAATATTAAGTTAGATATTTTTGTTTTAATAATTGTATCATTTAATGCTGTACCAATTCCTTTTTCTTTAGAAGCTGCTCCTAATGAAAACATTCCAACAGTTCCTAAAATTGGTGCACATGATTGAAAAACAAAAAGAAATAAAGAAATTAGAAAAATTTTTTTCATGAAATTTGCCCCTTAATAATTAGTACTTTAAGATAAAATGTAAAATAAGTAATAAATTTATTTTGATACTATATTGTATTTATAATTTTTATAGCTTCTTTATAAATTATTTTTTTAGATAAATTTGTTTCCTCAGTTATCAATTTAACAGCATCCCTTAAAGTATGCTTTTTAAGCTTATTTTCTATAATTAATGTTAATTTTTCTATGTTTAAGTCAGTACTAAAATCATATCCACCCACTATTATTACTATTTCACCTTTTAATGGTTTGTTATTTTGATTTCTCTCATTAATAACATTATGAATGTTTTCTAAATCACTACAAATAATATCTTCATAAATTTTAGTAAGCTCTCTAGCAATCGAAATCTTTCTGTTACCGTAAGTATAAAGCATAATTTTTAAAGTACTTTCTAATCTCAAACAAGTATCAAACCATATTCCTGTCATAGTATTATATTTAGTAGTCAAAAGTTGTTTCTCTAGACCACTTTTTTTTGAAGATAGAAAACCTCCAAAATAGAATTGGTTTGTTGGAAGACCTGAGAGAACTAAAGCATTTATAACTGCAGAAGGCCCTGGTAAATGAGTAACATTTACATTTTTTAGGTAACATTCTTGAACAATTTTATACCCTGGATCAGATATTAATGGAGTTCCTGCATCACAAACAAGACCTATATTTTTATTAAGGAATAGTTGTTTTAAAATAAATGGTCTTTTTTTTTCAGCATTAATATCATTGTAAGAAATAAGAGTCTTATATTTAATTTTTAAATGTGAAAGTAATTTTTTTGTTCTTCTTGTATCTTCACAAAGAAGAATATCAACTAAACCTAAGATTTTAATTGCTCTTAAGCTTATATCATCATAATTCCCAATTGGTGTTGCTATAATGTATAAGACTCCACAATGATCCTTAGAATATGTATTATAATAATAATCTAGATCTTCTTTACTAAAATTTTCCAATAGATTACCTTAATTGATGTTATTTAAATACTTTGTGAGTTAACATGGGTTTTTCTAATTCTAATATTATAATATTACTTTGTATATTCTTAATAGTTAATGGGTGTAATCAAACTATACCTAAGATAATAGTTGAGAAACAAAATCCCAATAAATTAATTAAAGACAAACAAAAAATGACTCCTAAAAATAATTATTTTTCTGAAAAAATTGTCAAAAAAAAAATTGGAACTTCAAAAAATACAACTACTAATCAATTAAATGATAATGATGTTGTGTTTGAATTCAGAAATGAAAGGTTACTTCAGGGACAAGTATCTAAAAAACCTTTACAAAACAAAAAAACTAGCAAAGCTTTATCTGCGGTTTTTAAAATGTTAAACCAAAATTTAAGTTTAGATACTACTAACTTAAACCTGAATAATACTGAAGTTTCGAATCCTATTGATTATGATAAAAACATTTATAACTCAGAGATTAACGAAAATTATAAAAATATTTTAGCTTTGCTTCCCTTTACTGGCTCTTATTCAAATTTTGCTTTAAAAATAAGAGAATCATTAGATATGAGCATTCTTAGGTTTGGTTCAAAAGATATTCAAATAATTTATTTTGATACAGGTAAGGATAAATATGAATTAAATTTAAAAAATATACTCAAAACTGTTAAACCTAAATTAATAATCGGTCCTTTTACAAGAGAATCCCTTTTAAAAATAAAGCCATTTGCAAAGGCTGAATCTATTCCAGTGTTTACTTTTTCCAATGACATAGCCTTAATTGAAAAAAATATTTGGTCTTTAGGGTTTTCTCCTGAAGAACAAATTGATAGTATTTTTTCGTGTTCTTTAAGAAATGGAAGTAAAAGATTTGGCTTGATAGCTCCTGAAAATTTATATGGAAATATTATATTGGATAGATCTGTTAGTTTAATAAAAACTAACAAAGATAATTATTTTGAAAAACTTCGTTTATCTAACAAACAAATAAATAATAAGCCTGAATTATTTTCTATTTTAAAAAATTTTTTAAATTACAAAGAAGAAGTTAATTCAACACACACTAAATTTGATACTATTTTTTTAGGAGGTAGTAAGGAGTTTGTTTTAGAAATTGCGCCATTGTTAGCTTTTTATGATGTAGATTCAAGAAAGGTGCAAATTTTAGGTACTGAAGAGTTTAATACTAGTGAAATTAAAAATGAACCTTCTCTTGAAAAAGCCTGGTTTCCAATGATTGCTAGCCAAAATACAGAAGATCTTAAGTTAATTTGGAATGAAGCTTGGAAGGATGAATATGATTACTTTACGAATGCAGGATTTGATGCAGGTATAATTGGCATCAATTATTTAAATCAGAACAAAACAATTGATGTTTTCCTTAAAGATGTAAAAAGTCTTATAAATGGCTTTACTTTTAAAGCAAATGGTTTACTCACAAAACCTGTGTCAGTTATGCAAATAGAAAAATTAGGGATGTTAAAAAGTATTAAACTTTGTAATGATATAGACTAATTTATTATATAGCTTAAAATACTATCTAATTTAATTAAGTGATCATCATTTATTTTTATTTTATCATTATCTATGATTATTAATTTTTCCTTCTCTAATTCTTTAAATTTTGTTTCCTGGATAATAGACTTATTATTAAGTTTTTCTATCTCAATGCCTTTTCTCAATCTAAGTCCCATAATCAATGTGTCAATATCAGATTCATATTGATTAAAAATATTAATATTTTCGAATTCAGAATTCTGATAGTTTTTATTCAACCATGTTTTCGGATTTTTATAGTTTTTTATTTCCACACGTTTGTTATCTTGATTTGAATACCACATTCTTCCATATGCACCTGGACCTATTCCTATCCAATTTTCTGAATTCCAGTAATTTAGATTATGTTCACTTTCAAACTTTTCTTTTGCAAAATTTGAAATCTCATATCTTTGAAAATTATGTTCATTCAATATTGTTTTAGTTCTTGTAAAAAATTCAGCAGCAAGATCATTATCAACTGTTTTCAAAAGACCCTTTTTAAAATCTTTAAAGAATCTTGTGCCTTTTTCAATAGTTAATTGATATGCGGATAAGTGGTTGATATTAAATTTATTTAAAACTGATTGTAGTTCATTTTGCCAATCATCAATATTTTGTTCATATAAAGCATAAATTAAATCAATTGACACATTGTTAAATGTATTAGTTGCTAAATCAATTGCAGTTTCAGCATCCCTATAATTATGCTTTCGACCAAGAAATTGTAAATTTTTATCATTTAAAGATTGTACCCCTATTGATATTCTATTGATCCCTAATTTATGCATATATTTAAATTTTTCTCTTTCATATGAACTGGGATTAGCTTCTAATGATATTTCAATATCATCTTTAAATTTAAATATTTTAGATGAAATATTTAAGATATGATCAAGTATCTCAACGGGCATTAATGAAGGTGTTCCTCCCCCAAAAAATATAGTGCTTAAGTTATCAAATTTAACGTCAAATTTATCTAAAAGTGATTTGTATTCATATAATTGATTTGTGTATGATTTTATCCAAGCGTCTTTATCAACATCCTCAGTTACATGAGAGTTAAAGTCACAATAGGGACACTTAGATTCACAATATGGCCAATGTACATATAAGCTTAGAAGATTTTTCTTTTTATTTGTCATGGGCTTAAAGTTGGGAAAGACAGTCTAATTAACTTATTAAAGGCTATTGATCTATGACTTATATTATGTTTGAAATTGGGTGCCATTTCAGCAAATGTTAATTTATGATCTAAAGGTCTAAATATTGGATCATATCCAAATCCTTTATTTCCTCGAGGTGGCCATGAAAATTTACCATCAATACGACCTGAAACAGTAACATCATAATTATCAGGCCAGCATAAAGATAAAGAACAAACGAAATGACAATTATAATTTGGATTATTTATTTTTTTAATTGCTTTATTAATTTTAGACATGGCTAAATCAAAGTCTTTATTTTCCCCAGCCCATCTTGCAGAGTGAATGCCAGGCTCATTATTAAGATCAGAAAAACATATTCCACTATCATCAGACAGACAAGGTAATTTAGTTGCTTTCGATACGAAGGCAGATTTAATCAAAGCGTTTTCTTCAAAAGTACAACCATTTTCTTCTGGTTCTTCTATTTTTAGATCATATGCTGACAGAATCTCAATATTTAGCGGTTGAAGTAATTCACGAATTTCTCTAATTTTACCCTGGTTATGGCTAGCAATAACTAGTTTATTTTCTTTAAAAATTCTATATTTCATAGTTTTAATCTAATCCAAGAGCCTTCCTTTGAATATTGAAAATTTGTTGTGTACCAATATCAGCTAATTCTAACAGATTTAAAAATTGAGATTTATTATAAGGTTTTTGTTCAGCGGTAATTTGTATTTCTACTATACCTTTTGATGCAGTCAAAACAAAGTTGCCGTCTGTTTCTGCTGAAGAGTCTTCTTCATAATCAAGATCAAGTATTTCTACTTCATTCCATATACCGCATGAAATGGCCCCAATTTGGTCAAATATAGGATTTTCAGCAATCTTACCACTTTTTAATAAAAAATTTACTGCATCATATAAAGCCACCCATGCGCCAGTTATAGAAGCAGTTCTTGTCCCGCCATCTGCTTGAATTACGTCACAATCAATTTTAATTTGAAACTCTCCTAATTTTTTTAAATCTATAATTGACCTCAAAGATCGTCCAATAAGTCTTTGTATTTCTTGAGTTCGGCCAGATGCTTTTCCCTTCGATACTTCTCTATCCATTCTAGAGTGAGTAGACCTTGGCAGCATGCCGTATTCGGCTGTAACCCAACCTTTACCTGAATTTCGAAGCCATGGTGGTAATTTTGTCTCTACTGATGCAGTACAGATTACGTGAGTATTTCCAAATTTAGCTAAGCAAGATCCTTCTGCATAAGGAGAAACTTTAGTTTCAAGAATTATTTTTCTAAGTTCGTTAAAATTTCTTTTTGATGGTCTTATTAACATTATCTATCTCACTTTATTGTTAAATTTATAAACAGTCTATTATCCCAAAAATTCAGAAAACTCTAATTCTAAATTATTAATACAATTTAACTCTTGTAAAAAACATAAATACAACTTATTTCAAACCAATATATTAAACGAATTAGGAGATCTACATTGTCTGAAAATAAAGAATCATTAAATACACATGATGAAGACAAAAAGCCCGTTAAAGATGATGCTCTAAATTTAGAAAACATCCAAGTAGAAAATGAATTAGATGAAGGCCAAACTGATGAAGATAATGCCTCATCAATTGAAGAAAGTAATGAAGAACTTCAAACTAAAAATGAAGAACTTCAAACTAAAAATGAAGAACTCAAAGATCAATTGATGAGAACGCTTGCTGAAAGTGAAAACTTAAGAAAAAGAACAATAAAAGATGTTGATCAAGCAAAAAAATATAGTCATATTTCTTTCGTTAGAGATTTAGTATCATCTGTGGATAATTTTAAAAGGGCTCTGGATTCTTTACCAGAGGATAAAGCAGACTTACCAGAACCTATTAAAAATCTAATAATAGGTTTGGAAATAGTTGAGAAAGAGATAAACAGCACTTTTGAAAAACATAATTTAAAACAAATATCCCCATTAGGCGAGAAATTTGATTATAATTTTCATCAAGCTATGTTTGAAGTTCCAACTAATGACACAGATCCTGGAATAGTTATTGAAGTGTCGCAAATAGGTTATTTATTATATGATAGATTAGTCAGACCAGCAATGGTTGGAATTTCAAAAAAAATTGAAGAAAATAATCAAGATAATGATAATCAAGAAGAGAATTAATTATAAATAAATAATTTTTTTTATAATCTTGTAAATTCAACAATTTAAACCATATAAGGTCTGTTGATAAGAAATCATAAATAGACAAAAAATTGCATTTTTAAGGGAGGTTATTCATGGCAAAAGTTATTGGTATTGATTTAGGTACAACTAATTCATGTGTATCTGTGATGGATGGTAAAGCACCAAAAATTATTGAAAACAGTGAGGGTGCAAGAACTACACCTTCAATGGTAGGTATAACAGATGATGAAAGGTTAGTAGGTCAGCCAGCAAAGAGACAAGCTGTAACAAACCCTGAAAACACATTATTTGCAATTAAAAGATTGATAGGAAGAAGGCATGATGATCAATATTCTAAAAAGTTCTCTGAGCTAGTTCCATATAAGATTGTATCTGCAAAAAATGGAGATGCGTGGGTTGAGGCAAATGGGCAAGAATACGCACCTTCTGAAGTTTCTAGTTTTATTTTAAGGAAACTTAAAGAAGATGCTGAAGCTTATCTTGGAGAAACTGTTGATAAAGCAGTTATAACAGTTCCAGCGTATTTTAATGATGCCCAAAGGCAAGCAACTAAAGATGCAGGTAAAATTGCTGGTTTAGAAGTCTTAAGAATTATAAATGAACCAACAGCAGCAGCTTTAGCTTATGGTCTAGATAAAAAAGAAAGTGGAACAATTGTTGTATATGATCTTGGTGGAGGAACTTTTGATGTTTCAATTTTAGAAGTTGGTGACGGAGTATTTGAGGTTAAATCAACTAATGGAGATACTTTTCTAGGTGGTGAAGACTTTGATCAAAGAATAATAGATTTTATTGCAGAACAATTTAAAAAAGAAAATGGTATTGATTTAAGATCTGATAAATTAGCATTACAAAGAATGAAAGAAGCAGCTGAAAAAGCAAAAATAGAGCTATCAAGCGCAGCGCAGACAGATATAAATCTTCCATTTGTTACAGCCGATGCTAGTGGTCCTAAACATTTAAATGTAAAGATGACTAGATCGCAATATGAGTCTTTAGTTGATGACTTGATAACAAAAAGTATAGATCCTTGTAAAGCAGCTCTCAAGGATGCGGGTGTTAAAGCGAGTGATATAGATGAAGTTATTCTAGTTGGTGGAATGACAAGAATGCCTAAGATTATTGAAGCTGTAACTGATTTTTTTAAAACAGAGCCTCACAGAGGTGTTAACCCAGATGAAGTAGTCGCTTCTGGTGCTGCAATTCAGGGTGGCGTTTTAATGGGAGATGTAAAAGATGTTCTTCTTCTTGATGTAACACCTCTGTCTCTAGGTATTGAAACACTTGGTGGAGTGTTTACAAGGCTTATAGACAGAAATACAACAATACCTTCTAAGAAATCACAAACATTTTCAACTGCAGAAGATAACCAATCAGCAGTTACCATTCGTGTTTCTCAGGGTGAAAGGGAACTTGCTAGTGATAATAAATCTTTGGGTGAGTTTAATCTTGAAGGTATTGCTCCTGCAGCAAGAGGTATACCTCAGATTGAGGTAACTTTCGACATTGATGCAAATGGTATTGTAAATGTCAGTGCTCAAGACAAAGCTACTGGTAAAGCACATAACATAACTATTCAGGCATCTGGTGGATTAGATGATAATGAAATAGAAAGAATGGTTAAAGAAGCTGAAGACAATGCAGAATCAGATAAAGAAAAAAGAGATGTCATAGATGCAAGAAACCAAGCTGAATCAATGGTTCATGGAGCAGAAAAATCTTTAACTGATTTGGGTGATAAAGCAGAACCAGCTACCAAGAGTGAAGTTGAACAAGCTATTCAGGAAGTTAAGACAGCTTTAGAAGGTGAAGACACATCTGTTATTAAAGAAAAAACATCTGCTTTATCGGCAGTAATGATGAAGATGGGTGAAGCTGCGTATAAGGCAAATGAAAATCAACCTGAGGAAGGCAACTCGGACACTTCTGGTTCATCAAGTGAAAATAAAGAAGATGTGGTAGACGCTGATTTTGAAGAAGTAAAAGACAATGAAGAAAAAAAAGACGCTTCTTAGATAAAGTTAAATATACACTTTAAGGTTTAAATATGGCGCGTGATTATTACGATATATTAGGTTTATCAAAATCAGCTTCAGATAGTGAAATTAAATCGTCGTATCGTAAGCTTGCAATGAAATATCATCCAGATAGAAATCCTGGTGATAAAAAAGCCGAAGATAAATTCAGAGAAATAACAGAATCTTATGAAATATTAAAGGACTCTCAAAAAAAAGCTGCTTACGATCAGTATGGACATGCAGCTTTTTCACAAGGTTCTGGCGCTGGAGCCGGTGGAGGATTTTCTGGTTTTAGTGGCGGAGGATTTTCTGATATATTTGAAGATATGTTTGGTATGGGAGGTGATCAAGGTAGAAGATCTGCTTCTACAGGTTCTGATCTAAGATACGATTTATCTGTTTCACTTGAACAAGCCTTTTCTGGTGATCAAGTTGAGATCTCTTTAACAGTGCCTGCAAAGTGTGAATCATGTAATGGTTCAGGTGCTAATAAAGGTTCTCAACCAAAACAATGTAGTCAGTGCGGAGGACATGGAAAAGTTAGAGCTCAACAAGGATTTTTCACAATTGAAAGAACATGTGCTTCTTGCTCAGGTGTAGGTGAAATCATAGGTGACCCGTGCCGCCCATGTAAAGGACAAGGTAGGGTAAATAAAAGCAAAAAACTTTCTGTAAATGTTCCTTCTGGTGTAGATAACGGAACGCGTATACGTCTTTCTGGTGAAGGTGAAGCTGGGGCTAGAGGCTCCGCTCCAGGTGATTTATATATTTTTATTGATATTAAAGATCATTCTATATTTCAAAGAGATGGTAAAGACACTTTTATCGAAGTTCCAGTTTCTCTTATTGATGCTGTCTTAGGAAATTCAATACAAGTTCCTTGTGTAGATGGATCTAAAGCAAAAATGAATTTGACATCAGGAACTCAAAGTGGAACTCGTTTAAGAATGAAAGGTAAAGGAATGCCAGGATTACGTGGCGGTTCTAGAGGAGATCAATATGTACAAATTAACGTAGAAACACCAGTTGGTATCTCTAAAAAACAAGAAGACTTATTTAAGCAAATAAAAGAGTTAGGAATAGAAAAAATTAGCCCTAAAACTAGTAGATTCAAAAAATTGATTGAGTAATATAATTATTAGGTATAATCGAGTACAATTTATTTAGTTAAGGTGATTTATGAAAAAAATATCTGTATCTATTCCTGGCGGCAACGGTCGTATGGGCAAAACTCTTATAGGTTTAATCATAGAAAATGAAAAATATAATTTAGTGAGCTCCACATGTTTGCCTGGTGAAGATGAAGAAGACTTTGATATAGGACTTTTAGCAGGGAAAACTAAAATTTCTAAAAAATTAACAAGCGATACTTCATCACTTTTTAGAAGTTCAGACGTATTAATAGATTTTACAGTTCCTAAAGCAGCAATGCTTCATGCAAGGAAATGTTATGATAACGATATGTCTATTGTAATAGGTACAACAGGTTTAGATGTTTCTCAAGAAAAAGAATTATTATCATTATCTAAAAAAATACCAATTGTTTACTCAGCCAATTTTTCTATTGGTGTAACTTTGCTTTCAAATTTAGTTTCTAACGCCACTAAAATTCTAGGTAAAGAATGGGATATTGAAATATTAGAAATGCATCATAAACATAAAATTGATGCTCCTTCTGGTACTGCTTTAATGCTTGGAAAATCAGCAGCTGAAGCTAGAGATCAAAAACTGTCAGATGTTAAAAAAGTATCAAGAGATGGTATAGTTGGTAAAAGAAAAAGTGAAGAAATTGGTTTTGCAGTCTTAAGGGGTGGAGACGTAGTCGGTGAGCATTCAGTACTATTTTGTAACGAGGGTGAAAGAATTGAACTGGTCCACAAAGCCACGGATAGATCAATTTTTGCTTCGGGAGCTTTAAGGGCTGCATATTGGGCAGCAACAGCCAAACCTGGTTTATATTCGTTATCAGATGTTTTAAATCTTGGAGGATAAGGGAAATAATTATTTTTTTGTAATATTTAACTTTGTATTTATATCTTGTAAACATTCTTCTTTTTTTAATGTGCCATCAAGTTTTATTGGTCTAGTTTCAAAAAAGTTTACGTAGTAATCATTTTCTTTTTTGATAACAAAAACATCTAAAAAACATTTAGAAAAATAATATTGATGATTTTTTAATTTGCCTTCAAATTTAACAAAGTCACTTACACCTAATCTTTTTAAAAGATCTGTTTCAGATAATTTTAAAATTGATGTTAGGTTAAATTTTTTTTGTCTTGATTTCTTTTGTTTTTTTAAATTTTCTAATTCAGAATTTTTCTTTAATTTCTGAGTAACCTCTTCTGTAGTTTCCTTTCCAATTTTACTATTTTTAGACGAAGTCTTAAAATTATTATAAATTATATTTTTACCTTTAACTTCTTTTTTTGGTATTTTGTCCTGAAAGCCATTATGCTGTAGCGTATGACAACCATTCAATAGTAAGATTAACAACAAATTTAAAATTATTTTATTTGGAATTTTTTTCATAAGTGATAGTCATAGATATAGTTTTATATTAAGTCTATTTAAAAATACTTTTGAGGCAAAAATGCACAAATTTAATCATGATATAACTTTTATAGGTAATGCTATTGTAGATATTATAGCAGAAACTTCAGATAAGCTTCTAACTGAATTGGACGTTCCAAAAGGAGGAATGCAATTAATAAATACAAAAACGGCTGATAATTTAATAGATAGTATTAGAGCGCCACTTGTAGTATCTGGAGGAAGCGCGGCCAATACAGCTGTTGGCTTTAGTTCTTTTGGAGGAAAGGCATGCTTTATTGGTCAAACAGGTCTCGATGAATTTGGAGATTTATTTTCTAAGGACATAAATAAGTCTAATGTTTTTTTCCAAAATAAGACTTCTGAAATGTTAGATAAAACATCTAAAAGTATTATTTTGGTTACTCCTGATGCAGAAAGAAGTATGAGTACTTTTTTGGGTGCCAGTGTAAAATTTAATATAAATTCTATAAACGAAGACCTAATAACTAATAGTAAATTGCTTTATATTGAAGGATATTTATTTGATCAACCAGAGGCTAAAAAAGCAATTTATCATTGTTGTAGACTGGCAAAAGATAAAAATATTCAAATAGCTTTTAGTTTATCAGATCTGTTCTGTGTAGAGAGACATAGAAACGATTTTCTTAATTTAATTGTTGAGTATATTGATATAATTTTTGCTAATGAAGAAGAGATAAAAAATTTGTATCAGTCAAATTTAAATGATTGCATTCAATTAATTCAAAGTGATGTTGAAATGGGCGCCATTACACTAGGATCTAGAGGTTCTATTGTATTTGAAACAAAAAAAGAACACATTATTAATTCTGTTGCTGTTAAATCACTTGTGGATACAACTGGGGCAGGTGATATGTTTGCGGCTGGTTTTTTATATGGATATATGTATAAACATTCCATAGAGGAATGTGGAAATTTAGGAAGTAAAGCCGCTGCTGAAATAATTCAATATTACGGAGCCAGACCTAAAACCTTATTAAAGAGTTTAATTAATTAAGATAATTTTAAGTTTCGTTATTTTGAGTAAATAGCATTATATGCTGCAATAGAAGCAGAATTTACAATATCCGATACAGACGAGCCCATCTGAACAATTTGAAATGGTTTTTCTCCACCAATCATTAAGGGACCTAAAACTGAACCTCCTCCTAAAGACTGAAGAAGCTTAAACGATATGTTTGCTGATAACAATCCTGGCATTATTAGGACATTAGCAGAACCAGATAATCTACAAAAAGGATAGTTTTCTTCTATAAGATTATGATCTAGAGCAACCTCTGCAGTCATTTCTCCATCAAACTCAAAATCAACTTCTCTTTCTAATAATATATTTACAGCCTCTCTTATGTTTTTTGAACTAGGTCTTATAGGATTACCAAAGTTTGAAAATGACAATAAAGCAACTCTTGGAGTATATCCTAAGTTTTTAACTGTATTTGCAATACCTGAGGCTATGTCAGCAATTTGTTCAGCAGAGGGTCTATCATGTATATTTACATCTCCAATGAACACAGTGCGTTCTTTTGAAACTATCATAGACATAGACAGAAAAGATTCTTTCTTTCTTGCGCTTATTACTTTGGTAATGTCGTCAAAGCATCTAGCAAAAGGTCTTGTTACTCCTGTTACCATTGCATCTGCATCTCCTGCAGAAATCATTGAAGCTGCAAAAACATTTCTATCTTGATTGATTAACCTTTGACAATCTCTTTTAAGATGACCCTTTCTATGAAGTTTTTTATAAAGTTCTCGAATATACTTTTCATTATTTTTACTTAGACTTGCATTATGAATAATTAATTCACTAAGTCCTTCAAGATTAACTTTCTCCATAGTTTCTCTTATTCTATGTTCTCTACCTATTAAAATAGGTGTTCCAAATCCCGAGTTATAAAATGATAATGCTGCCCTTATGGTTTTTTCTTCTTCACCTTCGGCAAAAACCACTCTTTGTTTTTTAGCTTTAATTCTAGATTTTAAAGGTTCCAAAATTGAAGCTATAGGATTAGTTCTACCTTTTAACTCTCTTTCATAAGATTCCAAATTTTTTATAGGTTTCTTGGCAACACCTGAATCCATCGCTGCTTTTGCTACTGCTGAAGAAACAGATGAAATGAGCCTTGGATCAAAAGGAGCTGGTATTATGTAATCATTACCGTAATGTAATTGGACGCCATGATAAGCTGCATTAACTTCATCAGGCACATCTTTCCTTGCTAATTCAGCTATAGCATTGGCTGCAGCAATTTTCATTTCTTCATTTATAGTTGTAGCCCTAACATCCAGTGCACCTCTAAATATATAAGGAAATCCAAGAACATTATTAACTTGGTTAGGGTAATCAGATCTTCCAGTTGCTATTATAGCATCTGACCTTACATCTTTAACATCCTCAGGCATAATTTCAGGTATAGGGTTTGCCATTGCAAAAATAATTGGTTTAGATGCCATGCTTTTAACCATATCTTTAGTAACCGAACCTGGTACAGAAAGTCCTAAGAATACGTCTGCGCCCCTTAGAGCATCTTTTAAAGTTCTAGCTTTAGTATCAACAGTATGACCAGATTTCCATTGGTTCATATTAGACTGTCTTCCTTTATATATGACGCCATCTCTATCAACTAAAATTACATTTTTATTTTGTGCACCCATAGCTTTAAGTAATTCAACACATGCAATAGATGCTGCACCTGCACCATTACTTACAAAAGTCGTGTCTTTTATATTTCTATCAGTTAAATGAAGTGCGTTTATTATTCCTGCAACAGTTACGATTGCAGTTCCATGTTGATCGTCATGAAAGACTGGAATATCCATCATCTCTCTTAAACGCTGTTCTATTATAAAACAATCAGGCGCCTTAATATCTTCTAAATTTATTCCCCCAAAACTTGGGCCTAATAACGATACTGCATCTACAAACCTATCTATATCATCGGTATCAACCTCTAAATCAATACCATCAACATCTGCAAATTTTTTAAATAAAACTGCTTTTCCTTCCATAACAGGCTTTGATGCGCCCGCACCAATATTACCCAAGCCTAGCACAGCAGTACCATTTGAAATAACGGCAACAACATTACCTTTAGAAGTATAATCATAAATTGTATCTGGGTTTTTTTCAATTTCGAGGCAAGGAGTAGCCACACCAGGTGAATATGCTAAAGACAAATCATGAGAACTAATTAAGGGCGTAGTGGGTGTTATCTCTAATTTTCCTGGACGACCTTTTTTATGATAATCTAGGGCTTCTTTTTCTAAATTCGATTTAACTTTATTGTCATTTTTGGTAGTAGACATTTTTTCCTCAAAAACTTAAAATGATATATATGATATCATAACTTATTTTAATAAAAGATCATAATTTAATTATATTTGAAGGTTAATTTATAATCTAAATGATTTTATAAAAGCTAAAGGGTTATAAGCAATTGTGAATAATAAAACCACTCCTATGATGGAACAATATTTAAATATCAAAAACAAACATAAAAACGCTTTATTATTTTATCGCATGGGTGATTTTTACGAATTGTTTTTTGAAGATGCAATTGTAGCCTCAAAAGCTTTAGACATTACCTTAACTAAGAGAGGGAAAACAAATGGCATGGATATTCCGATGTGCGGTGTGCCGTTCCATTCAGCAGATAATTATTTGCCAAAATTAATTAAAAAAGGTTTTAATGTTGCTGTTTGCGAACAAACAGAAACAATAGAAGAAGCAAAAAGTAATTTAAAAAAAGGTCCTTTAAAAAGGGAAGTTGTAAGAATAATTTCTCCAGGCACACTTACAGAAGACAACTTATTAGATAGAAACGCTAATAATTTTCTTGGAGCGATTTCAGATGTCAATGGTTCAATTTCTATTTCTTGGGTTGATGTGTCTACGGGATGTTTTAAATCCAGAAACTTACAAAAGGAAAATAACCAAAAGCAATTACTCACTAACTTACTATTGAGAATGAACTTTTCAGAAATACTAGTTTCAGATGCAATGGAATCGAATATTATAAGTGAAGAATGGCATTCTATAATAAAAAAACAATCTTCTAGTTTATTCCATTACTCATCGTGTTTACAACAAATATGTTCATATTTCTCTATAATGTCTTTGGAAGGAATTGGTAAATTTAGTGATGGAGAAGTTATAGCTGCTGGCGTTTTATTGTCGTATTTAAAACTAACTCAGTGTGGCAAACTTCCAATTTTATCAATGATACAAAATCAGTCAGAAAATAATTTCTTAGAAATAGATTATTTCACACAAAAATCTCTTGAGATATTATCTAACTTATCTGGTGAAACTAATGGTAGCTTAATTAGCTCCCTTGATGAGACTAAAACAGCTGGTGGCGCTCGATTATTAAAACAAAGAATAACAGAACCATTTTATAAAGTTGTAGAGATTGAAAAAAGGTACAATCTTATAAATTGGTTTTTAAATAATGATATTGATATTTTTAAACTTCAAAATAATTTAGTAAATACGCCCGATATTGAAAGATCATTATCTAGGATTTCATTATTAAGAGGAAGCCCAAAAGATTTATCTATTCTCTGTAATGGCCTTTTAAACGTAAAACAAATTTACGAAACTTTAATATCATTTAAAGATCGTTTAAATCAAGCGCCATTATTAAATAATATTCTTAATCAAATTAGTGTTGATTATAGTTTATTTGAAAACATTAAAAACTCTCTAAAAAAAGATCTTCCGTTATCAACAAAAGAAGGTGGTTTTATAAGAGATGGCTATGATGAGAATTTAGATAAATTAAGAAATTTTAGAAATAATGAATTAGAGGAAATAACAAAGCTACAAAATAAATATTCTGATTTGACAAGTGTAAACTCTTTAAAAATTAAATACAATAGAATGTTAGGTTATCACATAGAGGTAAGAGCTGTTCATGACAAGTCATTAAGAGACAAAGACATTTTTATTCATAGACAAACAACAGCCCAAACATCAAGATTTACAACTATTGAATTAAACGAAGCTGAAAATCAGTTAATAAATTCATATGATAAATCTATTTCTATAGAAATGGATATTTTTAAAAACTTTACTAACCAAATAATAAATGAGGGAAAAAAAATACTAGATATTGCATCTGCAATTTCCGAATTAGATATAGGTATTATGGTCGTAAATCAATCCAAAGATAGAGGTTATGTATGTCCCAAAATTTTAGAAAACAAAACATTAGAAATAATTGAAGGAAGACATCCAGTTGTAGAAACACAAATGAAATTATCGGAAAATTCCTTTATATCAAATGATTGCATATTAAATAAAGATGATTTTTTATGGTTAATAACAGGACCAAATATGGCAGGAAAATCAACTTATCTGAGACAAAATGCCCTCATAGTTATTATGGCTCAAGCTGGTTTGTTTGTACCAGCAAAAGAAGCCAATATAGGAGTATGTGACAAAATTTTTTCTAGAGTTGGTGCGTCAGACGACTTGGCAAAAGGACAGTCTACTTTTATGATAGAAATGATAGAAACCTCCTTGATACTCAACACAGCTTCTGAAAAATCTTTGGTCATTCTTGATGAAATAGGTAGAGGAACAGCAACGTTTGATGGACTTGCTATAGCCTGGTCCGTTTTAGATTATTTACATAATAAGATAAAACCAAGAACTCTTTTCGCAACACATTATCATGAACTTACATCATTAAAGAAAGATTTAAATCATTTGTCATGTCATAAAATGTCCATCAAAGAATGGAACAATTCAATAATTTTTATGCATAAAATAATTGAAGGCGAAGCTGACAAATCTTACGGTATTCACGTTGCCCAATTAGCAGGACTTCCATTTGAAGTAATAAAAAAAGCAACACAATTATTATCCAAACTAGAAAATAACAAAGATAACTCATATTTAAAAAAATCTGATAATTTAGATGATAATTATTCAAACATTAATGAAAATCAGATTTTTTTTAAAGAATTTGATAATATTAATGTGGATGATATTTCAGCACGTGAAGCTTTAGATATTTTGTATAAACTTAAATTATTAAGATAAGATATGGATAGAATTAGTTTTAAATCAGGATTTACTTTATTTAATAAAAAAAAAGAAAAACTGCAAAACACGTCAAATAAAATTAATCAAAATTCATTATGGGTTCAAAGTTTGGAACCAATTAAATATGCAAAAAATTGTTCTGAAAATTTATATAAGATAGATGATTTTAAGACTGAAACAAATGATTTAGTTCTTTTCAAAAAAGAATTGTTTTCAAATTTAAAAAATCAGTTAGATGAAAAAAATGACTTAATTAAAAAAATATTTTTAGGAACATCAGATGGATCACTTAATGTAGGTTTAAATTCTATTTTAATTGATAGTATGATGAGAGTAGTATTTAAAAAAATATATCATAAGATATTTAATAATACAGATTACATTTTTTCAATAATTGCAGTTGGTGGCTATGGACGAGGTGAACTTGCACCCTGCTCTGACTTAGATTTATTGTTCCTATTACCTAATAATTTAAAAATAAATGAGAGCAAGCATGCTGAAGAAGTTATTCAATTTATATTATATATATTATGGGATTTAGGATACTCAGTTGGCCACTCCACTAGAACGATTGATGATTGTATTGAAAAAAGTAAATTAGATTTAACTATTTCTACAGCCTTGCTAGAGAAGCGATTTATAGTAGGAAATGAAGATGTTTTTAGTTTATTAAATGATAAATTTACTTTTTTTATAAAAAACACAAAGACATTAAAATTTGTTGAAGCCAAGTTAGTCGAATCAGAATTGAGACATAAAAGATTTGGAGGTTCAAGATATGTCGTAGAACCTAATGTGAAAGATGGTAAGGGTGGTTTAAGAGATTTACATACACTAATTTGGATTTCAAAATTTGCTTACAAAGTTGACAGTGTTTCAAAATTAATAAACATGGGCGCATTATCAAAAAAAGAAGCAGCTTCTTTTGCTGAATCTCAAAGATTTTTACTTTCTGTCAGATGTCATCTTCATTATAGAGCATTTAGAGAAGATGATAGACTAGCCATGGATGCTCAACTAGATCTTGCTAAAACCATGAATTTTAAAAATACTATAACTCAAAAAGATGTTGAAAGGTTTATGAAAAGATATTTTCTTGCAACTAAAACAGTTGGTAGTTTGACAAGAATATTTTGTGCGGCAATTGAAACAGAGTTTAATAAGCCACTTAGGTTAAGCTTTTTAAGTTTTAAAAAAAAGGAAGATGTATACCCATTTGATATTGAATTAGGTCGTTTATTTGTAAAGAATAAAGAAGTATTATCAGAAAATCCTGTCAATATAATTAAACTTTTTAATATTTCACATAACAAAAATATAGATATTCATCCAAAAACCCTCCGGTATTTAACTAGCTTACAACGACTGATAAACCATGAAGTTAGACATGATTTTGACGCTAATAAAATGTTTTTAGATATTTTAACTAGTGATAAGGATTCAACTAGAACGCTAAGATTAATGAATGAATCAAATATTTTAGGTAAATTTATACCTGAGTTTCAAAAAATTGTAGGCTTAATGCAATTTGATATGTATCACTCATATACGGTTGATGAACATACTATTTTCACAATCTCTAATCTTTATTCTTTAAAAAATGGAGAATTCAAAAATTTTGCACCATTAGCAAGTAAAGTAATTTTAGAAATTAGCACAAAAAAATGTCTGTTTGTTGCTATGTTATTACATGACATTGCTAAAGGGAGAAAAAGGTGACCATTCAGAGAATGGCGCCTTAATAGCCTCTGTTGTTTGTCCAAGATTAGGTCTCAGTAAAGAAGAAACAAAAACTGTAGAGTGGCTTATTTTTTACCACTTATTAATGAGTAAAACTGCATTTCGTTATGAATTAGGAGATGCAAGAGTTATTAAGAGTTTTGTTGATAAGGTGAAGTCAGTTGAGAGGTTAAAATTGTTATTAGTTTTAACAGTAGCGGATATAAAAGGGGTTGGTCCAGAAATATGGAATGATTGGAAAGGATCCTTAATTACTGAACTATACTCCAAATCATTTGATATGCTTCAAAAAGATAATGTTAATGAATTAATTAAAACTCCTAAAAAATCCTTTGAGAATTTTCTAATTGAAAATCGTTTAACTAACTCTGATGCAAAACAATATTGCAGTTATTATTATGACAATTACTGGGAAATATTTAAATTATCAAGAATAATTAATCATTATGAAATTTTCAGAAATATGTATAAAGATTCAAAGAAGTTCAAAGTTCATCTCTTTGACGAAAGTAAGTTGAAAGCAACTGAACTTCTTGTAATAGCGCCTGATCATCATGGTTTATTTTCATTGATTTCAGGTTTAGTATCTGCTTCAGGTTACGATGTTGTAAATGCAAAAATAATAACACGTTCAGATGGTTATGCTTTAGATACTTTTTTTATACAAAATAAAAATAGACAACCAATTATAGAAGAACATTCTAAAAAAAAGTTGGTTAAAGTAATTTCCCAAGGTTTAGAAGGAAACTTTAATGTAGAAAAAGCTTTAAATAAAAGGTGGGAAGAAATTCCAGCACGTTTTCGTGCTATCAAAGCTCCTACTCGTGTCATAATAGATAATAATATGAGTGATGAATACTCTATCTTAGAAATAAAATGTAAAAATGCACCTGGTGTATTATATAGAATTACAAAAGTTATAACAAGCTTGGGCTTGCAAATTAATACTGCTAATGTATCTACCTACGGTGATAGGGTAGTGGATATTTTTTATATAAAAGATGCCTTTGGGTTAAAAATAGATAATAATAAAAGTATGGATAAAGTTAAAATGTCGATTTTGAAAACATTAGAAGAAACAGATCCAGCAAATCAAATGAATAGATCTTGAGAAACTGATGAAAGACAAAACTTCCTTTTTTATTAAGGGTTTTACTCAATTAGCTAGTTTAACTTTTTTAAGTCGTATTTCTGGGTTTATAAGAGATATATTTATAGCAACTTTTTTAGGTGCGGGTATTTTATCTGATGTTTTTCTTATTGCTTTTAAGTTACCTAACTTATTTAGAAGAATTACTGCTGAAGGTGCCTTAACTTCTGCGTTACTTCCAATTTATACCAAACTGATAGAAAAAAAAAATAAAGCATTTGCTATTAATTTTTATAAAGCTTTTATACTTAGATTTTTTATTTATTTGTGCATATTTACAATAGTTGTGCAAATATTTATGCCTTTTATTATACATGTTTTAGCACCGGGGTTTTCAGATAATAAACTTGTTATGAGTCATATAATATCATTAACAAGAATAACAATTATCTTTATGCCCTTGATATCAATAGTAGCTATTTTAGGTGTTGTAACAAATGTTGCAGGTAGATTTTGGCCTTTTGCGTTTACGCCTATTATTTTAAATTTATCTTTGATAATAAGTTGTTTTTTTATAGATGATTCTTTGATAATTAAATCTATGCCATTATCTATAGGAACAGTTTTAGCAGGCTTTCTACAATTAATTTTTATGTCAATAATTATTAAAAAATATAAGATTCTAAATACAAACAAAGCCAAAACAGAGGACGTATTTCTTAAAGATAAAGATGAGATCCAATCTTACATTAAAAAAACATGGTATAAATTTTTACCGGCTGCTTTGGGAGGAGGTATTCTCCAAATAAATTTATTTGTTGACACAATTTTAGCTAGTTTATTAGGTTTTGGTTCAATCTCATATCTTTACTTTGCAGACAGGGTTGCTCAGTTACCTTTAGGTATAATAGGAATTGCATTAAGCACTTCATTATTAACTTCTTTGTCAAAGTCAATTGCAAAAAATGATATAAAACAATTTTCAAATGAATTAATAATATCTTTAAAAATTGGATTATTTTTTTCAATTCCATCATTGTTCGTTCTTGTAAATTTTTCTGATTTAATTATTAATGTATTATTTCAAAGAGGACAGTTTGGCATAGAAGAATCTAATGAAACAGCATTAGCATTGAAAGCATACGCTTTTGGAATTCCAGCTTTCATCATTTTAAAGTCATGCCAGCCAGCTTTTCTTTCAGAAGGAAATACAAAAACCCCAATGTATATTGGAATTGTATTACTTATTTTAAATATAATTTTTTCACTAATTATGATGCGTTATTTTTATCACGCAGGGATAGCTTTAGCGACGTCAATTTCTTCATGGGTAGGATGTATTATTTATATTGTTCTTCTTATCAAAAGTGAAAAATTATCAAAACCTAAAATTAGTTTTGATCATTATGCTTTTAACATTTTTTCTATTTTTGTTTATTCTTTAAAGATAAGTTTTGTGTCTGTGTTTATGGTATTTATAATGAAATTTTTTGTGTATTTTTCAAAAAGTTATCAAATTAATGAATTTTGTACTTTATTAATAATAACCTCATTAGGGTTTTCAATGTATATTTTGACTTCTTCTTTATTAAGTTATATTCCTCAAGAGCTTTTAAAAAAACATGTTAAAATTTAAGAAAGATGAAAAAGTGTAATGACAATTCCTCAATCTAAACAAAACGAAAAAAGAATTTTTTCAGGTATTCAACCAACCGGTAATTTACACCTAGGTAATTATTTAGGAGCCATTAAAAATTGGGTAAAACTTCAAGAGGATTTTTCTTCTATTTTTTCAATAGTAGATTTACATGCAATAACAGTTCCACAAGAACCTTTACAATTAAGAGCATCAATACACGAGGTAACAGCTGCAATAATTGCTTCTGGAATAGATATAAATAAATCAATACTTTTTAATCAATCCTCCGTTAAAGAACATTCTGAATTAGCATGGATATTTAATTGTGTTTGTAGAATTGGTTGGTTAAATCGTATGACACAATTTAAAGAAAAAGCTGGTAAAAATAGAGAAAATGCTACAGTTGGACTTTATAGTTATCCGGTGTTAATGGCTGCAGACATCCTGTTATACAAAGCTACCCATGTTCCAGTTGGAGATGACCAAAAACAACACATTGAATTAGCAAGAGATATAGCATCCTCGTTTAATAATATGTTTACTTTGGACAATGAAAATAACTTCTTTAGTTTACCAGAACCTCAAATATTTGGACCTGCAACTCGAGTTATGAGTTTAAGGGATGGAACAAAAAAAATGAGTAAATCTGATCCATCAGACGCATCCAGAATTAATTTAACTGATACTAAAGAAGAAATATCTAGTAAAATTAAAAAAGCTAAAACAGATCCTAATCCGTTACCAGAAACAGTGGATGAACTTAAAAAAAGGCCAGAGGCATTTAATTTACTTAACATATACTCATCTCTATCAAATCAAACTCTTGATAAAACTGTTGAAAATTTTGTTGGGAAAGGCTTTTCCCATTTTAAACCTAAGCTTATTGAGTTAGCAGTTGAAAATTTAAACCCTATTTCATCTGAAATGAGATATTTGTTAAAAGATACAAAAGCAATAGACAAAATTTTGAAAACTGGAGAAATTAAAGCAAGACAGATTGCTGAACCAGTGTTGCAAGATGTTAAAAGTTTAGTTGGTCTTATTAACTAAACATGAAAGATAGTTGATAATTTTTAAAAAAATGATACTTTACATCATGGAGGTTTATAATGTTTATTCAAACTGAAGACACACCAAATCCTGAGACGTTGAAGTTCATGCCTGGGGAGAATGTATTAAAAAAGGGAACGGTAGACTTCTCAAATAAAGAGCAATCCAAGGTGTCACCGTTAGCTTCCCGTTTATTTGATGTAGATGGAGTAAGTAGAGTATTCTTAGGTTCAGACTTTATTTCAGTAACTAAAGATTCTAGTTTAGATTGGAATACTCTTAAGCCTTCAATTCTAACTGGAATTATGGAACATTATTCTAGTGGATTTCCAGTATTAAATGATGATGTATTAAACAACTCTGAAACTAATAATGAAGAAGATACTGAAACCATTAAACAAATTAAAGATCTTTTAGAAACTAGAGTTAGGCCTGCTGTAGCAATGGATGGCGGTGATATAACTTTCTGCTCATTTGAAGAAGGCGTAGTTACTCTTCAAATGAAAGGTGCTTGTGCCGGTTGTCCCTCTAGTACGGCTACTTTAAAAATGGGTATTGAAAATATGCTTAGACATTACATTCCAGAAGTTACAGAAGTTAAAGCAGCAGAATTATAATTTTTCAACAAATAATATGTTGACTAAAGCTAAAAAAATTAAAGATAAATATTTTATAAATATTTTATATTTATTGGTAATATTACTATTGTTTTTGTTAGGTTTTATAGGTCCAGGCTTCTGGAAAATGAACTCGCCTAACTTTAAGTTTGTTGTATTTCAAAAAGATCTGAACAAAGATACTATTATTGTAAATAAAGAAGTGAAATTTAACTTTAACAATAAATATTTATCTTCAGATCAAATTAATAAAAAATCTAAAGTTATCAAATGGTCAAATCAAGTTTTAAGAAGTATTGAAAATCAACTTCCCGTTCCACGGATGTATTTTTCTTCCATACCTAAAAATATTAATGAATATAAAATATTTGAAAAAAAGAAAGTCTTTTTGAGTATTTTATTACCCATAGCGTTAAGGGGGAACGAATTGGTTTTGGAAGAACGAAAGCGATTGAAAGTTGCCTTCCTAACCAATAATATTTATAAAATAGAATATTTTGCAAAAAAATATAAAGTTAAAAATTTTACAAAGATTAACTTTGGGAGCTTAAATAGCTTACAATTAAGAAATATAAAGAAAGAATTACTAATTAAAGTAAATAGAGTTCCTGTCTCCATGATAATTGCGCAAGCTATTATTGAAAGTGGATGGGGGGCTTCCAGATTTTCTCAAGAAGGTAATGCATTATTTGGTGAATGGACTTGGAAAAATAATGATGGGATTAAACCGAATGGAAATTTAGATGCAAACTTTGCTGTAAAAAGTTTCAAAAATATATCAGAATCACTTAATTCTTATATACTAAATTTAAATAGACATCCAGCGTATACAGAAATGAGAAATTATAGATCAATGATGTTTAAAGCCGGAAAAGACATTACGGGATATGACACTGCTGCATATCTGGAAAACTATGCAGAAATTGGATTAGCTTATGTAGAAAAAGTCAATGATATGATTAAAAGTAACAAATTATATAAATTTGAAAATTCTGTGTTAGAAAAGCGTTAAACTAAAATTATTTAACTATAAATTGTCTTCCTAACCATCTCCACCTGTTATCCTCTGCAGCCATAGTACAATTAATTCGGCCTCTCCCTCGGGAAAATGGTTCATTTAATCTTACTTCAATTCTATTTTTTCCAAGTCTTTTTGTATCAGATGTAATGCCATTACTTGCAAAACATCTAATCACGTTTTTTGGTTCAATTGAATTAGATAATGTAAAACCATAAAATGGAGGATTTTTTGAAATTAAAGGGTCTTTTGGTGACAAATCTGATATAGGTATAGGTAAAGCATTTACGGCTAACAAAAATCTTTCCATCCCCCCATATTTCTCATTCATCGCAAAGCGAGGTAACTCGTAAAGTCCTAGACTTTTGTGAGCTACACCAGAATGTTGACCAAATGCAGCTTCAAACCCATGAAATTTAACTTGCTCTAAAACTTCTAAATTATATTCTCCATAAGGATATGCAAAAATTTTAGGTTGACTGCCTATTTCATCAACAAATCTTTTATTTGACATTGAGAGTTCGCTTATAATCTTCTGTCTGTCAAGTTTATACATATGTGGGTGAGATTTAGTTTGGCTTCCAATAGTTATGCCATTATCTCTTAAAATACGTATTTCTTCCCAGCTCATATATCCAGGTGTATTATTGTCAATGACGTCTGTTGAAACAAATAATGTAAAAGGAATATTATGTTTTTTAAAAATTGGCCAAGCATAGTTAAAAACTGACGAATATGCGTCATCTATAGTAATTACAACAGATCTATCTTTGACTAACTTTTTATTATTTATGGCATCAAGAGCTTGTTCTATATTAATTACATTATACTTTGGTTTTAATAATTCATTTATATGCTTTAAAAACTGTTCTTTTTTAATATTTGTTGAAGGATATCTGTTTTCACCAAATCTATGATACATAATAAATGAAGCATAATTTGTCATTAAACCTTCTTTTTTGCTATTATCTTGTGCAAACGATAAATTAGTAAAAAATAAAAGTACAAAAGCAAAAAAATAATACATGCATTCCTCAAATTTTTAATATTAAAAGTTCTAATTTATTTACTTTAATATATAGTAAAAACATATAATACTAGATTTTTTTTGAAAAGTTTAAAAAGTAATTCATGTTTATTTCTATTGAAAGTAGTTCGTCTGATTTATCAGTAGCTTTATTAGGAAAAGAAAGATTAATTGATAGACTAACTATTCCTATTAAAAATGAATTGTCTGAAATAATTATTCCTACAATTAAAAATTTTTTGACGCACAATGGAATTACTTTTAAAGATATATCAACTTTAGTTATTGGTTGTGGCCCAGGAAGTTTTACTGGTATCCGTGTGGTTGTGGCAGCAGCAAAAGGTATTCAGATTTCTAATGTTTATATGAAGGTAATTGGAATAAACTCTTTAGCAGCTCTAGCAATGTCAGTATTAGAAGAAGCAAGTGAGAAAAATTGTAGCTATATTATTTCTTCAATAGATACAAAAAGGGGTGATATTTTTGCTCAGACATTTGAGGTAAATAACATAGTAAAATCAGAATTCCCTTTTTCTGCTATAAATCAAATTGATATATTAGAAATACAAAATTTAAAAAATTATTTATCAACTCACAAATTAATCACCAAAAATGTTTTATTTACAGGGCATAACTCAGAGTTATTGAAAAATAAAACTATTAATTTAAAAACATCAATTCAAGATAATCAAAATTCAAATGCTTTGTCAGTAGGAAAGCTAGCTTTACATTTTATAAATAAAAATATTGATTTTAAAAATACAGGAATAATTTTCAATAGCTTGAAACCAATTTATATTAGGCCTCCAGAAATAAATTAATAGTGGAATAATGATTAGCATAAAACCTATAAAAAAGAGTGATTATAATAAAATTTTAGTAATAGAAAAAAATCTTTTTAAAAATCCTATGACACAGATAGAGTTAAACAATTTTTTTAGTCAAAATGCCTTTAGAATTTGGAAAATAGAACAAGATAGAGTTTTAGGATATATATCGTTTTATCAAGTAAAAGACGAAATAGAGATAATAAGAATTGGTATTATAAAATCTTATCAAAGAATCAGTTTCGGATCACTGTTAATTGATAAAATTAAAAAATTAGATGTAAAAAAAATTTTTTTAGAAGTATCAGTCCAAAATGAAGAAGCAATAAATTTTTATATTAAGAATGGTTTTCAAAAAATTGGCATTAGAAAAGGATATTATGCAGACAATAAAAGCTATCGAATAGACGCGTTAAGGATGTGTGTTAAGCTTTAATAAAAATGAAACACTTAAAACTTATATTAGCAAAAAATATTTTATAGGTGCTAAAATGTTACTTAATAGGTTACGTGAAAATTTAGATTTCAGTCAGATCTATGGACATCATTTAAATTTCTTTTTTAAAAGTAAATCTTTTCCATTAGAACCGACCATAAAAAAAAATATATTTCCAAAAATAGAACTTGGAGATTTTGTTATTAAATTAGCAGACAAGAAATCAGAGTTAAAAAAAGCTCAAGCACTTAGATACTCCATATTTTATAAAGAAAAAAAAGCTAAATCAACTTTTCAAAAAAAAATTACGAGATTAGATTATGATAAAACTGACAAATTTGCTGACCATTTAATAGTAATAGATAAGAAGAGAAAAGGGATTAAAAATAAAGTTGTAGGCACGTATAGATTGATACGCGGTGACATAGCCTCACGTTTTGGAGGATTTTATACATCGTCAGAGTTTGACCTTACTAATATACTTAATTCATACAATCATAAAAAAATATTAGAGTTAGGGAGATCTTGTGTTCATAAGGATTATAGAAATGGAGCTATAATGAACTTGCTTTGGAAAGCGATTGCTGAATATATTAAATTGTACGACATAAAAGTATTATTAGGATGTGCAAGTTTTCAAGGAACAAATGTACAAAAACTATCAAAAGAATTATCATATTTGAGAAGTAATTTTTCTCTACCAGACGAGATATCAGTCAAAAGTTTAGTCAATAGTAATTATCCGGTTTATAATAGAAATAATATCAATGAGAGTGGCTTAAGAATATTTGTTAAATTACCTCCGCTAATAAAAGGATATCTTAGAGTTGGTGGAAGAGTAAGTGATGGCTTTTTTATTGATTATGATTTCAACACAATAGACCTTTGTGTAGTTGTACAAACAGAAAATATCGATAAAAAATACAAGAATAAATTTTTAAATTAATGTGATTGAATATGACAGTTAAACAAAATATATATAATAACCCAATAGATAATTTATCATATTTAGATTATTTCATTTTTTATCTAAAGTTAATTGTTTTTGTCTTATTTTCTTTTCCTTTAATATTTACAGCCCTAATTTTGGGAGAAATAATTCCCTTTTTTGGAAAATGGTTACCTGTAATTTTTCATAAATTACTTTTGTGGTTGTTATCAATAAATGTAGAATATGAGGGTAATTATCAAAGAGCAAAAGACTGTAATTTCTTTGTTAGTAATCACCTTTCTTATCTTGATATTCCAATATTAGGATCAATTTTTCCTCTTAGATTTGTTGCTAAATCTGAGGTAGAGTTTTGGCCAGTTTTTGGATTTTTATCTAAACTAGCTAGAACAATTTTCATTAAAAGAAAACGATTAGATAGTGTTATCCAAAAAAGTAAAATTTTTGATCTTTTATCATCTGGTGATAAAGTTTGCATATTTCCTGAAGGCACTACATCTGATGGTAATAGAGTATTAGATTTTAAATCCAGCTCTTTTTCTGCATTAGAAAATCAGAATTTTTTAATTCAACCTGTAATTATATGCTACTCAGACTTAAATGGAATTCCCATAAATAGATGGTTAAGGCCAGTCATAGCTTGGTATGGAGATATGGATCTTAAACCACATATTTTAAAGTTGGTAACTTTAAGGTCAATAAAAATAAAATTAATATTTATCGACCCTGTATGTAGTAACCATTTTGCATCTAGAAAAAATTTAAGTAATTACTTAGAAGAAAAAATAAAATTTATTTATTCGAGTTCTTTTTCAAAAACACTTGCAAGATAAGGACATTATATGTCAGTAATGACACATATTTTAAAGTGTATGGTTAATGAAAAAACTTTTTATTAAAACTCATGGTTGCCAGATGAATTTTTATGATTCTGAAAAAATGGTAGACCTTCTTAAACCTCATGGTTATCAAATAGATGAAAATCCTGAAGATGCCGACATAATAGTTATTAACACATGTCATATTCGTGAAAAAGCAGTTGAAAAAACATATTCAGAGCTTGGACGAATTAGAGATCAAGTCAATTTGAGAAAAGAAAAAACAGGGAAAAAATCTATTGTAGCTGTAGCAGGTTGTGTGGCCCAAGCACAGGGTAAAGAAATAATGAAGAGATCTCCTTGGGTAGATATTGTAGTTGGTCCTCAGTCATACCAAAATTTACCTGAACTAATAGCAAAAGTTGATCCTCTAACAAAAAACAATCATATCAATATTGAATTTCCAACTGTTCCAAAATTTGATCATTTAAAATCTATTGTAACTGAAAGAGGTCCATCAGCATTTTTAACTATTCAAGAGGGATGTGATAAATTTTGTGCTTTCTGCGTAGTTCCATACACTAGAGGAGCAGAATACTCTAGGCCAATAAAATCTATACTAGATGAAGCTAAAGAATTAATAGACAATGGGGTTAAAGAAATTACTTTATTAGGACAAAATGTTAATGCTTGGCATGCTGAATGGACAGATAAGAATGTATGGGGACTAGGGCGCCTTATAAAAGAATTATCTAAAATTAAAGAGCTTGAATTTATTAGATATACTACCTCTCATCCTCTTGATATGGATTTAGAACTTATTGAAGCCCATAGAGACGTAAGTAAATTGATGCCATACTTACATCTTCCTATTCAGTCTGGATCTGATAATATTCTTAGATCAATGAATAGAAAACATACTGTGAAAGAATATATAAAAGTTATAGAAAAAGTTCGACATTATAACCCAAATATAGCTCTTTCTGGAGATTTTATAGTTGGGTTTCCTGGTGAAACTGATAAAGATCATCAAGCAACATTAGATTTAATAAAAGAAATAAAATATTCTCAAGCTTATTCTTTTAAATATTCTATAAGACCAGGAACACCAGCTGCTATTTCTCTCAATCAAGTTGACGAATCATATAAAAAGTCAAGATTAGAAGAAGTACAAAATATATTAAGAGATCAACAATTTGCATTTAACAAACAATCTATTAATTCAACTTTAAAGATTTTAGTTTTAAAAAACGGCAAAAAATCTAATCAATACCTTGGAAGGTCACAATATAATCAATCAGTATACTTTAATTGTAATGAAAAAAATATAATTGGTTCAACTGTTGATATAAATGTTACTCAAGCTTTTCAAAACAGTTTAACCGGTAACATTATTAATATTTAATCAACAGAAGGTGTAATTTAATTTGCAAAATATTAACAATAAAGAAGAAATTACCATTGATTTTCCTAATAATTCTTTGGTAGCCATTATTGTTGGTAATCATAATTTAAATTTAACAAAATTAGAGAAGCTTTTAGATGTCAATATAAACTTATTTGGAAACCAGTTTAATATTTCTGGTGAATCGAAAAAAATTCAGATTACTAAAACTATTATTAATAATGTTTATACAAAATTATCTAATAAAAAAATTAATAAATTAAACTTGAATTTTATGGAGTTTGAAACAGAGTTTAGAATGTTGGCTGGTAAAAGTAGTTCAAATTTTGATTTAAATGATCATCAAGTTATTAATCAAGACAAGTTAGTCACTTGGAAGAAACATATTTTTCCTAAAAGCATTGGTCAGAAAAAATACTTGAATGCTTTAAATAACTATGAACTTGTTTTTGGACTTGGTCCTGCAGGAACAGGAAAATCATATTTGGCTGTCGCTAAAGGTATTGATATGTTAAAAAAAGGACTTGTAGAAAAAATTATTTTAACAAGGCCTGCGGTAGAGGCTGGAGAAAGATTAGGGTTTTTGCCAGGAGATATGAAAGAAAAAATTGATCCTTATTTAAGACCTATCTATGATGCTCTTTATGAAATGATGCCATCTGACAGGGTTGAAAAAAAAATACAGTCAGGAGAAATAGAAATTGCCCCTTTAGCGTTTATGCGAGGTAGAACTTTTACAAATTCGTATGTGATAGTTGATGAAGCTCAAAATACAACTTCAGTCCAAATGAAAATGGTTTTAACTCGTATTGGTGAAGGTTCAAGAATGGTAATAAATGGTGACCTAAGTCAAGTCGATTTACCAAAAGGTCAAATGTCGGGCTTAAAAGAAAGCCAAAAAATACTTAATAAAATAGAAGATATTAAGTTAATTTATTTAGAAGCTAGCGATGTTATTAGACATCCTATAGTTGCAAAAATTATAAAAGCTTATGATAATATTAACAAAGATTTACAATAATAAAAAATCATGAATAATTTAAATCAAGGCTACTATAAAATTTGGAAAAATGACTTTTATACCATTGAGGCTAATATTGTTAGATCATTATGGGAAGATAAGTTTATAAAGAGTTTTGAAAAGAGATTAAACGAAATTATATTAGAAATTTTTGAAAACTCAAAAAACACACTTTTAGAAAATAATATTTTAATTTCAATATTATTTACTGGAGATAAGAAAGTTGCTGAATTAAATAATTATTATAGAAAAATCCATAAACCTACAAATGTATTGTCATTTCCTTCCAAAGAAATTAACAATAGAAATGAAATTTTTTTAGGTGATATTGTGTTTTCCAGTCAAACTATTACAGAAGAAGCTAAAACAGATAATAAAAACTTAGAAGATCATTTAATACATCTTTTCATTCACGGTGTCTTGCATTTACTTGGTTATGATCATCAGAAAAAACATGATGCACACATAATGGAAAGTTTAGAAATAAAAATTTTAAAAAATTTAAAAATAGATAATCCTTATAATTAAATTTATAGATCTTAACTAAATAACAGTAAACATTAGTAGGTTAATGAAAATAAAAATACCAAAGTTTTTAAAACATTCAAATCATGAAAAAAAACAACTTGATGAAGAGTTAGAGCAATTCGTTGCAAAAAGAATTAATGAAGATGATTCAAATGGTAAAACTTTAAGTCATGAAAATGAATTATTAAAAAATTTAGCTGGATTGACAGGCATCAATGCATCAGATGTAATGATACCAAGAGTAGATATTGTTTCAGTAGCTATGTCTGATGATTTTAATGAGATAGTTAAACAACTAATCAAGACTAATCATAGTAGAGTTCCAGTTAGGAACGAAAGTTTAGATGATATTGTTGGTATTCTTCATATAAAAGATGTTTTAGCAAACTTATTTTTACAAGAAAAAAAAGATATAAAATCACTATTAAGAAAACCCATATTTGTGTCTCCTTCAATAAGTTTATTAGATCTTTTATATGAGATGAGAGTCGAAAGAAGGCATTTGGCGCTTGTTGTTGATGAATATGGTGGTATTGATGGTCTTGTAACTATTGAAGATTTAGTTGAAGAGTTAGTTGGGGACATAGAAGATGAGCATGATCTATCGACAGAATGCCGATTAGAAAAAATGCAGGATGGATCCATAGTTTTAGAAGCAAGAATTACAATGGATTTAATCGAAGATCTTTTATCATCAATTAGAAAAGAAGATTTAAATGAAGAAATTGAAACTCTTGGAGGTTTTATAATAAACATAGCTGGAAGAGTTCCTGTTAAAGGAGAAGTTGTAAAATATTCCCCATCTGGGTTAAAGTTTGAAATATTGGAAGCTGATCCTAGAAAAGTCATCTTAGTTAAATTAAGAGGATTAAACAAATTATTGCGTTATGATGAATCAAAATAATTAAATAGCTTTATGAATAAATTATATAAATCAACTATAGCACTATATATGTTTAATTTTTTTGTTGGTGCAATAGCAACTTTCTCCATTGCCCCGAACTCATTTTTTCCATTAATCTTTTTTTTAGGTTTTGGTATTTATTCTATAAGCTTATTACCTTCACTAAAAAAAATATTTATAGCATCTTGGTTTCTAGGTTTTGGATGGTTTTCATTCGGACTATATTGGATTGGTTCAGCATTTCTTGTTGCCGACACATATCATATATACCTTATGCCTTTATCTATTATAATTTTACCTAGTATATTAGCAGCTTTTTGGGCTTTAGCATTTATTTTTGGTAAATTACTAACTCCAAAAGCTTCATCTCCTATTTTATTCATTGTTATTAATCTGGCCTTAATTGAATATTGTAGAGCAAATATGTTTACTGGTTTCCCCTGGTTAATGCCTTCTATATCACTTGCATCTAATCAATATATTTTACAAACTTTATCTTATGTCGGTAGTTTTTCAGGTAATTTAGTTATTTTAACATTGAGTATTTTACCAATAATTTTATTTTTACATATGCCTAACAAAAAGTTAATTTTTTTATTACTTTTTATTCCTATTTTTATTTTATTTATTTGCTCTTTTATGAGGTTCTTTAATAAAGAACCATTAGTTATGAATGAGAATAAAAAGATAGTTCTTGTCCAGCCTAACATAAAGCAAAGGGATAAATGGAATATAAAAAAAAGGAAAGATCATATCCAAAAACTTATAAAATTATCATTTGAACAAAAACATAATTTCGAAAATAAATATAAAATTATTATTTGGCCAGAAACAAGTTTTGAAGGCTTTATACCTAATGAACTTAATTTATTGTCAAGTATTAGCAAAAAAATAATAAAAAATAAAAATACAACCTTAATTGTTGGTCTATTAAGTCAAGAAAATAGAAAATTATTTAATTCATTAATCTTTATAAAAGCAACTGGCAAAATAGATAATAAATACGATAAAATTCATTTAGTACCTTTTGGTGAATATATTCCTTTTAGGAATAAGCTAAAAAAAATTGCTAATTTTTTAAGTCCAAGGGATTTTTCAACTGGAGTGAAGAAAGAAAATATAAACCTAAGAGGTTTTGGAGAAATTATTACCCTAATATGTTATGAAATTTTATTTTCAAATGAGGTAAATAGAAGGATATCTGATAATACCAAGTTAATTATAAATATTACAAATGACGCATGGTTTGGTAATACAGTTGGACCTTATCAGCATTTGGCACTAGCAAAGATTAGAGCGGTAGAGACAGGTTTGCCATTAGTTAGAGTGGCAAATACTGGAATATCAGCATTTATTTCGCCTTATGGAGAAGAAATTGTAAAAATTTCTCTAAATAAAGAAAGCGTTAGGGAGGTAAATTTAATTTCACCTTTAGACCAAACATTATATAAAAATTTTGGAGATTTAATTTTTGCTATTTCAATTTTATATTTAATCTCTATAAACTTCCTTATGTTTTATTTTCAAAGAAAGGTAAGCTATGTTAAATAATTTTCTATTTACGTCTGAGTCTGTCTCAGAAGGACACCCTGACAAAATATGTGATAGAATATCTGACACTGTTGTTGACTTAATGTTGGCAAAGTTTCCAGAAGCCAGGGTTGCTTGTGAAACGATGGTTTCAACTAACAGAACAATTATTGCAGGAGAATATAGGCTTCCAAATGGAATTGAAATAAGTAATGATGAAATTGAAAGACATGTTAGAAAAGCTGTGCAAGACATAGGTTATGAGCAAGAAAACTATCATTGGGAAAAAATGCATTTTGAATGTCATCTTCATTCTCAATCTGCTGATATTGCATTAGGAGTAGATCAATTAGGTAATAAAGATGAAGGGGCCGGTGACCAAGGTTTAATGTTTGGATTTGCTTGTGATGAGACAGAGGATTTAATGCCTGCAGCAATTTATTATTCTCATAAAATTTTGAAAGAAATGTCTATTTTGAGAAAGACTGATAAAAACAACTTTCTTCTTCCTGATAGTAAATCCCAAATTACACTTGAATATCAAAATGGTAAACCAATTAAAACAAGCTCTATAGTAGTGTCTACACAACATGTAAAAGGTTGTTCACAAGAAGACATAAAAAACTTAGTTAGAGATGTTGTTAAAAAGGTTTTGCCTGACGGTTGGATGTGTCCAGAAGATGAGTTCTATGTAAATCCAACTGGTATTTTTGAAATTGGTGGTCCAGATGGAGATGCAGGTTTAACGGGCAGAAAAATTATAGTTGACACTTATGGCGGATCAGCGCCTCATGGTGGAGGTGCTTTTTCAGGAAAAGATCCTACAAAAGTAGATAGATCAGCTGCTTATTTGACTAGGTATTTAGCTAAAAACGTTGTGGCAGCAAAGCTGGCAAGGAAATGTACTATACAAATTGCTTATGCAATAGGAATTTCAAAGCCACTATCATTATATGTCAATACAGATGGTACAGGAATTATAGAAGATACTAAAATAGCTAAAATTCTCAATAATTTAGTAAATATGTCACCTAGAGGAATAAGAGAGCATCTCCGATTAAATCAACCAATTTATGTACCAACTTCAGCGTATGGACATTTTGGAAGAAAGCCGAATGAAGGTGTAGAGGGATCGTTTAGTTGGGAAAAAACTGATCTTGTTGATGCTATTATTAAAGAATCTGGTATTTAATTGATTTTCGATGCATCAAAAAAACTAATTAGGTTTTATGGAAGAAGAAAAGGGAGAAGCCTCTCAGTAAATAATCAATTTGCACTTCAAGAAGGTGCAAAGTATTTTATAAAAAATTCTCATTTATCTTTAACTTCAAAACTAATCTTAGAAGATTTAGTTGAATTTAAACCAAAAAAAACAATTCTTGAAATCGGGTTTGGAAGTGGAGAGAATCTCCTTAAATCTGCTAAAACGAATCCTGATATTTTGTACTTAGGAGCAGATCCATTTTTAAATACTAATGCTAAATGTATTAAGGAAATACTTAATTATAATATAAAAAATATAATGATATGGCCTGATGATATAAGAAAAATTATTGAATTTTTTCCTTCAAATATATTTTCTGAGATTAAAATATTATTTCCAGATCCTTGGCCAAAATTTAAACATAAAAATAGAAGATTAATTCAAGATAACTTCCTGATTTCTCTTTATAATGTTCTAAAAACAAACGGTATTATCACTCTTGGAACTGATCATTTTATTATGAAGAGTTGGATATTAGAGATTTTTCAAAATAATTCAGGATTTCAATGGACAGCTGAAACAGCTGCTGATTGGAGAACTAAGCCGATTCATTATGTTGCAACAAAATATGAACAAAAGGCTATAAATGAGAATAGAGATCCTCATTGGTTTATTTTTAAAAAAATTTAATAAAAATTTTAGGATAAACTAACTACAAGCATCCAAAGTTATTGATTTTTTATTAAATTAAAATTATAATGAATATAATGAGCTTTATAGCTCATTTTTTTTTATTTTGATGAGTTTAAAAGTTACATGATTGAAAATAATATTAAGGACTTATTATTTACAAGATTGAAAGTTTTGGGCTATCACCTCATTCGTGTTAAAGTGATTAACGCAAGTGGTAAAAAAACATTGCAGATTATGGCCGAGAGAATTAAAGATAGGGAGATGGATATTAAGGATTGTACTTTTTTAAGTAAGCAAATATCCTCGTATTTAGAAGTTGATGATCCAATAAGTTCGAGTTACATATTAGAAGTTTCATCAGGAGGCTTGGATAGGCCCTTAACAATATTAGATGATTACAAATGGCTTAAAGGATATAAAGTTAAAATAATATTGAAAGAACCTTTCATGGGTAAAAAAAGTCATATTGGTTTCTTAAGAGGTGTTGACGAAAAAAATTTAATAATTCTAAAAACCGACGAATTTGAAATGAATATTGATTTTCCAGAAATTGACAAAGCGAATATTGATATCAACTGGGCTATTGAGAACAAGCAAATTAAGTAAATTATAAATAATTATATAAGGAAATAAGATGGAATTAAAATCCATACCTAGATTAGAACTTATTCAAGTCGCTGAAGCCGTGTCTAGAGAAAGATCTATTGATAAAGAAGAAGTTATTTTAGCAATGGAAGAAGCTATTCAAAAAGCAGCAAGGTCTAAATATGGCTTGGAAAGAGATATTAGGGCAAATATAGATAGAAAAAACGGTTCCATAAATATTGCTCAATTTACAGAAGTAGTTGAAACTATTGAAAATCAATTAACACAAATGACTTTTGGTGAGGCACAAAGGAGAAAACTAACACTTCAAATTGGAGATTTTTACAAAGAAGCCCTTCCTCCAATAGATTTTGGTCGAATTGCTGCACAAACAGCTAAACAAGTTATTTCTCAAAAAGTTAGAGAAGCTGAGCGCGAAAGACAATTTCATGAATATAAAGATCGAATAGGTGAAATAGTAGTTGGAACTATCAAACGAGTTGAGAACCACTCAGTAACAATTGACCTAGGTAGGGGTGAAGCAATAATAAAACGGGATCAAATGATTCCAAGAGAACAACTAAGGCCTGGAGATAGATTAAGATCTTTTATAGTGGATGTTACCCAAGAAACTAGGGGGGCTCAAATATTTCTATCAAGATCTTCTAATGATTTTTTGGCAGCTTTATTCACACAAGAAGTTCCAGAAATATATGATGGCATTATAGTCGTTAAAAGTGTTGCAAGAGAACCAGGTAGTAGAGCAAAAATATCTGTATTTTCAAACGATCCAAGCATTGATCCGGTTGGTGCGTGCGTTGGTATGAGAGGTTCTAGAGTTCAAGCGGTAGTTAGTGAGTTACAAGGTGAAAAAATTGAAATAATTCCTTGGTCAGAGGATTCTGTTACTTTAGTTATTAATGCTTTAGCTCCAGCTATTCCTTCAAAAGTTGTTATGGACGAAGATGCTGGTAGAATGGAAGTTGTTGTTCCTGATGATCAACTTTCATTAGCTATTGGCAGAAGGGGTCAGAATGTAAGATTAGCTTCACAATTAACTGGTTGGTACGTAGACATACTTACAGAAGCAGAAGAATCAGAAAAAAGACAAGTTGAGTTTACTGAAAGAACAAAAATTTTTATTGACGCCCTTGACATTGATGACGTTATTGCTCATCTGATGGTCAGCGAAGGTTTTGCTACTATATCTGATATAGCAGATGCAGCATTAGATGAATTAACCAATATAGAAGGGTTTGATGAGGATTTAGCTTCAGAACTTAGCAATAGAGCAAAAAACTTTGTCAAACTTGAAAATGAGCGAGTTGAAAAATCAATAAAAAAATTAAAAGTAAAAAAAGATTTATATGATTTTGCTAACTTAACTAAACAAAGTATTTTAACTTTAGCTGAAAATGGAATTATAACATTAGATGGCTTGGCAGAATTAGATAGTGAAGAGCTGTTTAATATTTTAGGTAAGGACGTTTTTGCAAACGAAGATGATGCTGGTTCAACAATCATGAAAGCACGAGAACATTGGTTTTCAGAAATAGATTCAGAAAAATAATTTACCAACTGAATGAGTTTAGGGATTAATACTATGGAAGAAAAATCAAGTGGCGAAAGAAAAAAATTAAGCCTTTCTTTAGGAGGTAAACTAACTTTAAAAAACCCTATTCCATCTTCTAAACTGCCTAGCAGTGTTACAACTAATGCTAGATCAGGAAGAAGCACTGTTCAAGTTGAAGTCAAAAGAACAAAAAGACCAGTTAATAGAACCCCTATAAATGATATATCTAGACAAACACCTAATCCGGAAACAAGATCTGGTTTAAGCGCTAAAGAAATTCATTCTAGAAGTAAAATGTTACAAGAAGGTCTTGCAAAAACTGCTGCTGAAGCTGAAACTATAGCTATAGAAAAAATTGAACAAACTAAAATTGAGGAAGCTCGTATAGCTGCTAATGCTCAAGAAGCAGCTGAGGCAGCATCTAGTTTAGCTCCTAAAGATAAAGTATTAGCAAGAAGAAAATCCGAGACGAATGAAATTTTAGAAATAAAAAAAATTGAGGATGAACAAAAGCAAGCCCAAATAGAAGTTAAAAAAGCTGAAGAAGCCGCTTTACAGGCTGAAAAAGATAGACAAAAATTAGCCGACGACGAAACAGTTCCAGGTAATACCAAGGTATGGACAGCAAATAAAACCCAAGATAGAGAAGCTTACAAAGAAAATGTTAAAAAGACTATTTGGAATAGAGGAGGTAACGAGAAAAGACAAGGTAAAATTACTATTGCTCGAGCATTAGACTCAGAGAACGTAAGAGTTAGATCCCTTGCATCAATAAAAAGAAGGCGTGAAAAAGCAAGAATGCAGGCTGACCAAACGCCAGCTGTAAAACAATTTAGAGAAGTTATAATACCTGATACGATAACCGTTTCTGAACTAGCAAATAGAATGACTGAAAGAACAGCGGACATCGTTAGAGAATTGATGAAAAACGGAATTATGGCCACAGCAACTGAAGTAATTGATGGAGAGACAGCTGAATTAATTACAACAGAATTTGGGCATAAACCAAAAAGAGTATCGGAATCAGATGTTGAATTAGATTTAACTATTCAAGAAGATAATCCAGAAAATTTAACCTCTCGACCTCCTATTGTTACAATAATGGGTCATGTTGATCATGGAAAAACATCTTTATTGGATGCTTTAAGACAAACTAAGGTAGCTGATGGAGAAGCTGGTGGAATAACCCAACATATAGGTGCTTATCAAATAACAAGTAAATCAAATTCAAAAATCTCTTTTATTGATACCCCTGGACATGAAGCGTTTACTGAAATGAGAGCAAGAGGCGCTAATGTTACTGATATTGTTATTTTAGTTGTTGCTGCAGATGATGGAATTAAACCACAAACTGTAGAAGCAATTAAACATGCTAAAGCTGCTTCGTGCCCTATAATTGTTGCAGTAAACAAGTGTGACAAACCTGAAGCCAATCCTCAAAAAGTGAGAACAGAATTACTTCAGCATGAATTAATCCCTGAGGAAATGGGTGGTGATATTCAGTGTATTGATGTTTCTGCTAAAACTAAATTGGGTCTAGATAATTTAATAGATGCCCTAGAATTGCAAGCAGAATTAATGGAATTAAAAAGTGACGCTACTATTAACGCTAATGGTGTTGTTATAGAATCAAAAGTGGAAAAAGGTAAGGGCTCAGTTATTACAATGTTAGTAAAGTCTGGTACACTTAATGTTGGTGACATAATAGTAGTTGGTAGTGAATCAGGTAAGGTTAGGGCTTTATTAAATGATAGTGGAAAAAGGATTCATAATGCTGGTCCTTCGACTCCTGTAGAAGTTTTGGGCTTATCTGGAACACCAAATGCTGGTGACTTAGCCCATGTTGTAGAAACTGAGTCTAGAGCAAGAGAAATTGCTGAGTATAGATCAAGAAAATCTAAAGAAAAAGAAGCTACATTAACGGCAAGAGGATCTGTAGAACAAATGTTAGCAAACATTCAAGCAGGGGAGTCCTCAGAATTACCAGTTATTATAAAGTCAGATGTTCATGGATCGCTGGAAGCTATAAAAGTCGCTTTAGATAAATTAGGTAATTCATTAGTTAAGGTTAGAGTATTATCTGGAGCAGTTGGAGCAATTAGTGAATCAGACATATCATTAGCTGCTGCATCTTCTGCCTTGGTATTTGCGTTTAATGTTAGGGCAATCCCACAGGCTAGAGATTTAGCAAGAAGAGATAACGTAGAAATAAGATACCATTCAATCATTTATGAATTAATTGAAGACACAAAATTAGCACTTACAGGTATGTTAGATCCTGACATGCAAGAAAGTTTCATAGGCTACAGTGAAATTAAAAAAGTTTTTTCAGTGTCCAAAATAGGTAAAATTGCTGGATGTTTCGTCACTGAAGGAATAGTAAAAAGAGGATGTAGCTTTAGACTTTTAAGAGACAACACAGTAATTCATCAAGGAATGCTTAAAACATTAAGGCGATTTAAGGACGAAGTAAAAGAGGTTCGTGAAGGTAACGAATGTGGAATGGGATTTGAAAATTATAATGACATTCAGGAAGGTGACGTCTTGGAATGTTTTGAAGTAAAAGAGGTAGCAAGAAGTTTAGATTCGGTTGATAAGAAAGCTGGTTAATTATATTATGAAAAATAATTTTGATTATAAATCTGGCAAAAAAAAAAAAGACAATACAATAAAGTCTCAAAGGCAGTTAAAGGTTGGTGAAGAATTGAGACATTTAATTTCTAATGCATTGCACCGTGAAACATTTTATGACCAAATACTAGAGACTAATAATATTACAATAACTGAAGTCGATGTTAGTTCTGATTTAAAAAATGCAAAGGTGTATGTAATGCCTTTAGGTGGGAAACAAAAAGTTGAAGTGATTGACAGCCTAAATAAAGTGAAAAATCATATTAAAAAATTAATTTCAAGTGGCATTACCTTAAGACAAATTCCAAAAATTAATTTTATAATTGATAATTCTTTTGAATATGCCAAACATATAGATCAAATTTTACACAAAATTAAAAATTAATTTTAAATATTACATATGTGAGGGCTATTATTAAAAAAAATATTAATGGTTGGATCATAGTTGACAAACAAGCTGGTATTACATCTAGGCAAGTTGTAACTAAAATTTCTAAAATATTAAACCTTAAAAAGGTTGGTCACGGGGGGACACTTGACCCTTTAGCTACAGGTATTTTACCAATTGCTATTGGAGAAGCAACAAAAGTTATATCGCTTGTTCAAAGCAAAGAGAAAAAATATGCTTTCATAATCAAGTGGGGTGTGTCAACAGAAACAGATGATTCAGAAGGTAAGGTTTTAGAGATATCAAAAGCTCGGCCTACACATAAAGAGATAACAAGCATTCTTAATTGTTTTATTGGTAATGTATTTCAAAAACCACCACTCTATTCTGCAATTAAAATTAATGGACAGCGTTCTTATAAATTGGCCAGACAAAAAATTGAAATAGAACATAAACTCAGAAAAATAAAAGTTTACAATTTGACTTTAAAAAAAATTATTGATGTTAATTCAGCGGAATTTGAAGTTACCTGTGGTAAAGGTACATATGTTAGATCATTAGCTAGGGATATAGCAGAAAAACTTAATACAAAAGGGCATATAATTAGTCTAAGAAGGTTGTCAGTTGGTACTTTTGATGAAAAAGATACGATTTTTATAGATTTTTCTAAAGAAATAATACATAGTCCATCGGTTTTAGAAAAATTATTACCAATCGAAACTGTGCTAGACGACATCCCGGCATTAGTTTTAAACGAAATAGAAGCGAGGCAAGTTAAACAAGGTCAAAAAATCAAATTTGAGTCATTACAATTTATAAAAAATTTTGAACTAAAGTATCCAAATTATAATGCATTTGAAAAAATTTGTGCTATTTGTGACAAAAAGTTAATAGCTCTTATAAAAATTGAAGATGGAAAAGTTAAGCCTGCTCGTATAATAAATTTTTAATAGAAAGGAAGTTACGATGTCGATTGAAAAAGACAAAACAATTGAAATTATTAAAGACTTTGGAAGCAATGAAACCGACTCAGGTTCTGCAGACGTGCAAGTTGCAATTTTGACTGAAAGAATAAAAAACCTTACAGAGCATTTAAAAATACATAAAAAAGATTTTGGATCTCGTCGTGGACTGCTTAGTATGGTTGGTCAAAGAAGAAATTTATTGAAATACATAAAAAACAAAAATGAAAATCGTTATTCAGATTTAATTAAAAAGCTAGGTTTACGAAGATAAATTCGTTTAATATATTTAGTTTATTATAGCTGAAGTAATAAGCATCAAGGTTTTAAAAGTTAGAGGAAAGCATTATGTTTGAAGTTTATAGAAAAGAAATAATTTGGGGTGGTAGAACCTTAACATTTGAAACAGGAAAAGTTGCTAGACAAGCAGATGGAGCTGTGATGGTTTCTTATGGTGGAACTACAGTTTTATGCACAGCAGTTGGTGCTTCATCAGCAAAACCCGGAATAGATTTTTTCCCATTAACTGTTAACTATCAAGAAAAAACATTTGCTGCTGGAAGGATCCCTGGAGGTTTTTTTAAAAGAGAAGGAAGACCATCAGAAAAAGAAACATTAGTTTCAAGATTAATAGATAGACCAATTAGACCACTATTTCATAAAAACTATAAAAACGAAACTCAAGTTATTGTAACTGTATTAGCTCATGACATGGAAAATGACCCTGATATTGTTGCATTAATAGGAGCATCGGCTGCTTTAACAATATCAGGCTTACCTTTTATGGGACCAATAGGAGCTTGTAGGGTTGGCTGGGATGGAAATAATTATATTTTAAATCCCACTGTTGATCAAATGCAAAGCGCAAATCTAGACTTGGTTGTCGCAGGCACTAACGAAGGCGTTTTAATGGTTGAATCTGAGGCATCAGAGTTGTCAGAAGAAATCATGTTAGGAGCGGTAGATTTTGGTCATAAAGAAATGGAAGATGTTATAAAAGCAATTATTGACTTGGCTGAAGTTGCCGCAAAGGAGCCTCGTCCATTACCGGCAGAGCCTGATGAAAAAGACTATTATTTAAAAATTATTAAACCATTTAAGAAAAACTTTGAAAAAGCTTACAAAGAAATGGATAAGTCAAAGCGTTCAAAAATGCTATCTGAAATCAGAGGTGAAATTTTAGTAGAATTTGGTGATAACCTAAATACATCATTAGCTTCTTCATTAACAAAAGAGGCTGAAGCTGAAATTGTAAGAGGAAATATTTTAAAAACTAAAAAAAGAATTGATGGAAGAGACACAAAAACTGTAAGACCAATTATTGCAGAAGTAGGCACTTTACCTAGATCACATGGCTCTTCTCTTTTTACTAGAGGTGAAACTCAAACATTAGTCGTAGCGACTTTAGGAACAGGTCAAGATGAGCAGATAATTGATGCTTTGGAAGGTGAATACCGATCCAAATTTATGTTACATTATAATTTTCCTCCTTATTCTGTTGGTGAGGCTGGAAGGGTCGGTTCTCCAGGAAGAAGAGAAGTTGGTCATGGAAAACTGGCGTGGAGAGCGGTTAATCCATTGTTACCTTCTGGCGAAGATTTTCCTTATACGGTAAGAGTTGTTTCAGAAGTTACAGAATCTAATGGTTCTTCTTCTATGGCTACGGTATGTGGCACTTCTTTAGCCTTAATGGACGCAGGTGTTCCAATAAAAAAGCCCGTTGCAGGAATAGCTATGGGATTGATAAAAGAGAAAAAAGATTTTTCTGTTCTATCAGATATATTAGGTGACGAAGATCATTTAGGTGACATGGATTTCAAAGTTGCAGGTACTGAAGATGGAATAACAAGTCTTCAAATGGATATTAAAATCACATCAATTACGAAAGAAATTATGAAAATAGCTTTAGATCAAGCTAAAGACGGTAGAATTCATATTTTAAATGAAATGGCAAAGGCTATAGGTTCATCTAGAGAGACTTTAGCGGACACAGCGCCAAAGATAACAACAATGAAAATAAAATTAGAGAAAATTCGTGATGTTATTGGGCCTGGTGGAAAAATGATTAGAGAGATATGTGAATCAACTGGAGCTAAAGTAGATATAGAAGATGACGGTACCATTAAAATAGCTGCATCTGATACAGAGTCTTCACTAGCTGCGCAAAAGAAAATAAATGATATTGTTGCTGAAGCTGAGTTAGGCGTGATATATAATGGTAAAGTTGTAAAAACAGTAGATTTTGGTGCCTTTGTAAATTTTCTTGGTACTAAAGATGGGCTAGTCCATATTTCTGAATTACAAAATGCTAGAACAGAAAAAACAACTGACATTTGTAAAGAAGGTGATAGTGTAAAGGTAAAGGTTATTGGTTTTGATGATAGAGGTAAAGTAAAGTTATCTATGAAACGTGTTAACCAAGAGACAGGTGAAAACATAGAAGATAAAAAAGAAGACTAATTGAATAAAAGTTGGATGAGATTGTTATGAATAATGTAGTTGTTAAAACAGAATGGGTGAAATCTTGGTCTGAAAATGGAGTAGGATGGGTTCAATTAAATCATGAAAACAAACTTAACCCCTTGTCTGCTGGTTTTATTTTAGCAATAAAAGAAGCTGCTGAAAAATTTGACAGAGATACGAGTATAGGGTGTATAGTTTTAACTGGATCTGAGAAAGCTTTTGCAGCAGGAGCAGATCTAAAAGAAATGGTGAAACTTAATTACTCTTCTGTATCAGAATCAAGGTATATTGAGAATGGCTGGCTCGATATTCCAAAGATTCAAACACCAATAATTGCTGGTGTTAAAGGGTATGCTCTTGGTGGTGGTTGTGAGTTAGCTATGATGTGTGACATTATCATAGCTTCAGAGAATGCAAAATTTGGACAGCCTGAAATAAATATTGGTGCTATACCTGGGGCAGGTGGATCACAAAGATTAACCAGATCAATTGGAAAATCGAAAGCTATGTTAGCAGTTCTTACTGGTGACATGATTTCAGCTAATGATGCAGAAAATTGTGGTTTAGTAGCAAAAGTATTTAAGGATAGTGAATATGAAATTTCTCTTAAGGAAATAGCAACTAAAATTGCTAACCAATCAAAACCTTTAGCCAAATTAGCTAAACAAGCCGTTAACGTTGCTTATGAAACAACCCTTGAAGAAGGTATTCGTTCAGAAAGAGCTTTATTTTATTCAACTTTTGCACTTGATGACCATGTGGAAGGAATGGAAGCTTTTTCTGAGAAAAGAAAGCCTAACTGGAAAAATAAATAATTTTTATTATTCTAAGTCTTCTGACTTTGGAATTCCAACACTATGTAAGCCACCATCGACGTGATGGATGTTTCCAGTGACACCTGAAGATAATTCTGACAATAAGTATAAAGACGAATTTCCAATTTCCTCTAACTCAGGATTGAAATTAAGAGGGGCAACATTTTCTGAATATCTGTAAACGTGTCTTGCTCCTGATATGGCTGCACCAGCAAGAGTTTTTACTGGACCTGCAGATATTGCGTTAACTCTAATATTACTTTTGCCTAAATCCATTGCTAAATATTTTATAGACGCTTCTAGAGCAGATTTCGCTACGCCCATGACATTATAATTTGGTGTTGTTCTTTCTGCGCCTAGATAAGAAAGAGTTAATAAACTTCCACCATTTTTTGTCATAAGAGGAAACGCAGATTTTGCTGTTCTTGTAAAACTAAATGCTGATATATCAAGTGAGTTTAAAAAGTTTTCTCTACTACAATTAACATATTTTCCTTTTAATTCCTCTTTATCTGAGTAGGCTAAAGCATGAACAACAAAATCTATATTATTCCATATCTCTGAAATTTTTCCGAATAAATGTTCTATTGAATTTTCATCATTTTTATCTTTTGAAACGTCACATTCAAAACAAATATTAGACTTTATAGAATCCATTAACGGAATCAGTCTTTTTTTAAACCCTTCATTTTGATAAGTGAATGCTATTTCAGCACCTTGTTGAGCTAATATGTTTGCAATACCCCAAGCAATGGAGCGTTCGTTTGCTACACCCATCACTATTCCTTTTTTACCCTTCATTATTGACATTTTTGTTTCTCTCTAATTAAACTTTGAAAAAGCAAGACATGCGTTTGTTCCACCAAACCCAAAAGAATTTGAAAGTGCTAAGTTAATATCTATATTTTGAATAGTTTTTCTCGGTATTTCTATTGAACCTATATCAGGGTCATCATTTTGAATATTTGAGGAACCAGAAATAAAATTATTATTCATCATTATTAGTGTATATATTGCCTCTTGAACTCCAGTGGCTCCTAATGAGTGCCCAGTTAGTGATTTCGTGCTGGTTAACTTAGGTAGGTTTTGATATTCTTTAAAAACTTCTTTTACAGCATGCAGTTCTTGCATATCACCCACTGGAGTGCTTGTACCGTGGGCGTTAATATAATCAACTTTTTGATCTGTATCCAATAATGCTTCTTTCATACATCTTACTGCACCTTCTCCACTAGGTGCAACCATATCATGTCCATCAGAGTTTGCGCAATGACCTGCTATTTCTCCATAGATTTTAGCTCCTCGCGCCTTTGCATGTTCAAGCTCTTCTAAAACTAGCATGCCTCCACCACCAGCGATAACAAAGCCATCTCTGTTGATATCATAAGGTCTTGAAGCTAACTCAGGTGTATCATTATATTTACTAGACATTGCACCCATTGCGTCAAATAGAACAGATAAAGTCCAATCTAACTCTTCTCCCCCACCTGCAAAAACAATATTTTGATTTCCATATTTAATTTGGTCTGCACCTATTCCAATACAGTGTGCCGATGTAGAACATGCAGAGGTAATTGAAAAGTTAACACCTTTAATTTTGAAAAACGTAGCAATACATGCTGATACGGATGAGCTCATGCATCTTGGGACCATAAAAGGACCAACTCTTTTTGGACCTTTTTCTCTAGCTATATCAAATGATTGAAGTAGGTTAACGGTACTTGGTCCGCCTGACCCAGCTATAAGTCCTGTTTTGGGATTAGATACTTCTTCTGGAGATAAGCCAGAATCTTTAATAGCTTGTTCCATCGCAAGAACGGAGTAAGCTGCACCAGCACCCATAAACCTTAGTTGTTTTTTGTCTACATGATCTTCTAAGTTTAGCTTTACTTCTCCATGAATCTGACTTCTAAATCCCATTTCTTTGTAAGTAGGGGCATGGACTATACCTGATTTTTGATTAATCAAAGAATCTTTAACTTCATTTACATTGTTGCCGATAGAGCTAACAATACCCATCCCAGTAATGACTACTCTTTTTTTATTCATGATATTAAATCCTACTTTTATGTTTTAATTTAATCTTGAAAAAGTCCAACCCTAATATCAGATGCCTCAAAAACAGTTTTGTCATCGCAAACAACTTTACCATCTGCAATACCTAATATTAGTTTCCTCATAATAATTCGTTTGAAATCAAGTAAGTATTCTACTTTTTTTGCACTTGGTAAAATTTGCCCAGAAAACTTAACCTCTCCTACAGAGATTGCTCTTCCTTTTCCTCTTCCACCCATATTACCTAAAGAAAAGCCCAGAAGCTGCCATAATGCATCCATACCTAAGCAACCAGGCATTACAGGATCATTTTCAAAATGACATTCAAAAAACCATTTGTCAGGAGTGATATTAAAGGTTGCGTGAGCTGATCCTTTATTATAGGCGCCACCAGTTTCAGTTATGCTTGTAATTTCATCGAACATTAACATTGGAGGGAGTGGCAGTTTTGGAAAATTTAACCCTGCTAGTTTACCCTTAGCACAGTTAATTAACTCTTCATAGTCAAATGAATTTTTAAATAAAGACAAAATATAAATCCTAAAATAATTTTTTATAAATTACACATACATTATGACTTATTTATGATAAATAAAACTTATTTTCTAAATTATTTTAATAAAGCTCCCCAAACAGATTTTTTTTTGATCCATCCTGAGTGAGTTTTTTCTTTAATAATTTCTATTTTACACCATTTCAGATCACATCTTATAATATTTACTATTAGCTTAGGTAGCAGTTTTGCTTTTGCTTCACTCTTATCTGAAGGTGTTTTTTTTAATAAAATAGTGTCTAAAATTATACCCGTTCTAAAAGATGAAAGAAGTTGGGTATGTATCCAGCCAGTTAATTTATCAGAAGTGACAACTTTTCTCCAATTATTAAATTCAGCAGTAATTTTTAAGGGATACCCTTTTTGTCTTATTTCAAAAATAACAGGATATTTTCTTCCAGGTCCTGATCTCATGAAAGTTAAGGAATTTTTTAAAGATACGACTTTAGGTATCTTCAAGCCACTCCCATTTATTTTGTCTTTAGGCATATAGCTTTCAGGAAGACCTGTTTGAGAAAAAAAGATTACCAATAATAATGTTAAGAAAATTGATTTCATAGGAAATAATGTCGTGTTAACGTTTTTAAAAAAGTTAATTTGAGCATATAAGACAATTATTTTTTTTAGTAACTTTAATTTTGTCTAGGCTTTGAGAAAATCCATCATATAAAATTAAATATCCGGCAATTGAAGGGTAATTTAAAAGAGCAATTTCTTTTATAGCCTCACTTACTTGCATGCTGGCAATAAAAGCAGTTATGGATCCGATTATGCCAGCTTCTCTACAGTTTGTAATCGGAGCTTTTTCTGAAGTTTTAGGAAAAATACATTCATAACAGGGCAACGTATTGCTTAAGCCACTCTTTAATACTGATAATTGTCCTTCCATTTGTACAGCTGAACCTGAAATTAAAATTTTTTTATGTTTATGTGATAAATAGTTAAGAGTATACTTTGTTTGTTGATTATCTGAACAATCAAAAATTATATCAAAAATATTAATATCTTTTGATATATCAAAGTTACTAGATTGAAATCTAACAGTGATATTTGGGTTTATCTTTAAACATTCCTTGGCTAGATTTTCTGCTTTATTATAACCTATTTTATTAGTTTTGTGAGCAATTTGTCTATTTAGATTTGTTATTTCAATAGTATCTTCGTCCCAAATTTCTATGTATCCAAAACCAGCAGCAGAAGTATAGAGCCCAACTGGACATCCAAGTCCGCCAGCACCAACTATTAGACATTTTGTATTTAGAAGCTTTTCTTGACCATTTTCATCAAAATTTGGAATAATCACTTGTCTTGCATATCTATTTAGATCATCATCGTTAAGCATATTAGCCTCAGTTATCTCAAATTCTTTGCTATTTACATGATAAAATATCACAAATCCTGTCAGCTATTTTGAATGCTACGGATTTTTTGTTTTGTTCAGGCCATTCTTCACATTCTTTTTTGTCGATTACATAAACTTTATTAGAGTCTTTACCGAAAACTCTATTATTACTTACATCATTAGCTATAATTAAATCAATATTTTTAGTTTTTAATTTATCTCTTGCGTTTTCAACTACATTCTCCGTTTCTGCAGAAAAACCAATTATGAGTTTTGGTTTAGATTTACTGTTGGCTATTTCTGAAATAATATCAGGATTTTTAATTGTTTTGAATGTAAGAGGCTCGTTAGTTTTTTTTATTTTAGTATTTGGGTTAAATTTTTCATTTTTTTGTGTTTTTGGAATTAGTTTCCAATCAGCAACGGCAGCCGAACATACAACAACATCTGAAGGTAGTTGTGACATTGTTTTTTCAAACATTTCTTGAGCAGTAGTTATTTGAATGGTTTTCAAATTTAATGGTAATGGAATATCTACTGGTCCTGTTATTAATGTAACATTAGCCCCACGATTAGACAACTCTGAGGCAATAGCAAAACCTTGTTTGCCAGATGATCTATTGCTAACAAATCTAACTGGATCAATTTCTTCGATAGTTGGGCCAGCTGTAACAATTACTGAAGTACCTTTTAATGTGGTATTTTTTTTCAGGCTTAATTTAGATAGTAATTCATTAAAAATAATTTGAGGTTCTGGAAGTCTGCCATTTCCGCTTTCTCCACATGCCATATCACCACTGTCGGGTTCAATAAATGAAATACCTCTATTTAAAAGTTTTTGACAATTTTCTTTTGTAGCTAAATTATTCCACATTACAGGATTCATTGAAGGAGCCACAATTATTTTGGAATAAGAAGCAAGTAAAATTGTGCTTGCAAGGTCATCAGCTATTCCGTTAGCAATTTTTGCTATTATGTTAGCAGTTGCAGGAGCAACTAATATTATATCAGGCTTTCTTGCAAGTGCTATATGGTTCATTTGAGTTTCATCTTCAATAGAAAATAAATCTGTATAACATTTTTTTTCATTTAGGCTTGTAATAAGTAATGGTGTAATAAATTGTTGAGCTGATTTTGTTATTACTACATCAAGCTGAATGTTTGTTTTTTTTAGAAGTCTTATAAGTTCAAGAGATTTATAACAAGCAATGCCTCCAGAAATAATTAAAAGTACGCTACCCTCTAAATTACTAAAATTTTTAGAAGTTAAATATTGATCTGTTCTAACATTCATTTCTAAACCTAACATTTTTAGGTCATTTTTTTTATTGTTTGGTATTTTGTTTAATTTTTTCCAATTTGATATTGCAGACGGTTTAATATTTAAACGTTTTGCAACCATCCCAGTGCCACCGAGCAAATTAATTAAATTGGAAACTTTATGCAATTTATTTTCCTTTAAATAAACTTAATTTATGAAATAATTGAAAAAAAATGAACTATTTCACTTTTTTTGAAATTAATTTATCAATTTTATGCATTATTTCAGGAATTTTCAATAATAATATTTTATTTTTGTGAATCCAGTCTTCTAAGGTTTTAAAAGGATCATGAGTTTCACTAATCCATTTATCTATTAATGGACCAGACAATTCCCACATATTTATATTAGGATTAATTTGTCTTGTTGTTCCTTCTGCCATTAGCATTGTCTTTTGCAATAAAGTAAATTGGGGTTGAACTTCAATATCAAACTCTTTTGATAAACCAAGTATTTGGCCTAATAATTTGGCTAAGGAAATTTGTCCTATAGGTTTATTTAATATTGGTGTTGAAATTGCTCTTATAGCTTGAGCAAGGTGATCATGAGAGACATCTTTACCTAGCATATTTGCTTCTGAATGAATCTCTACAACTTTTTTATAATTTTTATTCAATAAATATGTTAATAACTGTGCTAAGAATTGACGATCCTTATTATTTAGCCTTCCCATTATTCCAAAATCAATAGGCACAAGCATTCCTTTTTTATCAATAAATATGTTACCTGGATGCATGTCACCATGAAAAAAACCGTCCCGAAATACTTGTAAAAAGAAAATCTCAGTCCCGATCTCAGTTATTTTATTTATATTATGATTATCTCTTTCAAGTTTAGATAAATCATTAATCTTTATTCCTTCAATATATTCAAGAACAAGAACTTTTTTAGTAGTTAATTCCCAATAGATCTTAGGAACCCTATATTTAGAATGATCTTTAAAGTTTTCAGCAAGCTCATCAGCTGCTGACGCTTCCATAGTTAGATCAAGTTCATTAAGAGATATTTCTGAAAGAACCTCAACATTTTTTGATAACTTTAATCTTCTAACTTTAGGTGTAAAGAATTCGAAGCATCTTGAAATCCAATAAAAAAATGTAAAGTCCTTAAACAATAATTTTTCAATATTAGGTTTAAGCAGTTTAATAGCAACCTTATTTCCATTTTCAAGTGTGCCTAAATGAACTTGGGCAACCGATGCTGTTGCAATTGGAATTTTATTAAAAGTCCTAAAAATTTCTTCAATTGGCCTTTCAATTTCTTTCTCAAAAATTTTTTTTGCAACTGAGCTAGGAAATGGCTTTATATCATCTTGTAATTTTTGTAAGTATTCACAAGTCTTTTGACCCAAAAGATCAGGTCTTGTAGATAAGGCTTGTCCAAATTTAATATAACCAGGTCCAAGGCTTATCAAACAATTGAGCAAATTATAACCTATATTTACTTTGTCACGCCTGCAAAAAATATAATTTATAAATTTTAATAATGAATTTATTTTTTTAGGAAAAATTAAGGTATCTGAAAATTTTTTAAAAATACCTGTCCTAGCTATTTTTATAAAAACATAGAAACTCAAAATAAAAAAATAAGGTGTTTTCCATATAGGACACTTTAATCTTTGTTCAATCAACATTATAACTTCCAACCTGAATGAAGTGAAACGATACCATTAGATAAGTTTCTATACTTTACTCTGGAAAAACCAGCTTCAGACAACATTTCAGAAAGCTCTGGTTGAGTTGGAAATTGTCTGATAGACTCAACCAAATAAGTATATGCGCTTCTGTCTCCTGTAACTTTCTCACCAATATAAGGCATGCACTTAAATGACCAAAAATTGTATATTTCTTCAATTAAGTCATTTTCAACATGGCTAAACTCAAGACAAATAAAGCGTCCGCCAGGTTTAAGAATTCTATGGACCTCTTTTAATGCTTTAGCTCTGTTAGTTATATTCCTTAGACCAAATCCCATTGTGGCTCTTTCAAATGTATTGTCATCGATTGGAATATCTTCGGCACTAGCAACGAGCCATTTAATATTTTTTAAAGATTTTTTATTAACTTTACCTGACTTTATCATCTCTTCATTTATATCAATAATATAGGCAGAATGACCGCCATTATTTAAGAATTTACGCGCTATATCACCTGTTCCTCCAGCAATATCTGCTAATTTTTGATTTTTTTGGGGAGCCATCCAATTAATTAGATTATTTTTCCATTCCCTATGAATTCCAAGGCTTGTTATATCATTCATTAAGTCGTATTTGTCAGCAACAGAATTAAAAACACTGTTAACTAGATTTTGTTTATCTTTCTTTTTTACAATTTTATAACCAAAATCTATATTTTTATTATCTTTAACTAACATAATAATCTGAAATCCTATATTATAATTAATTCAATATACTTATAAAACATGGTTAAAGATAGTTTTAAAAGGAATACTAAATGCCAGAATTACCTGAGGTTGAGACAGTATGCAGAGCTTTGTCAAAAGTATTAACAAACTCCAGAATAAAAAAAATTGAATTTTATAGAAAAGATTTAAGATGGCAGGTTAAAGATAATTTAGAAGTTTCTTTAAAAAATAATATTTTCATAGATCCATATAGAAGAGGAAAGTATATTTTAATCCCTACAAATACAGATAAGATTTTTTTAATTCATTTGGGAATGAGTGGTCAAATTAGAATTAAAAAAAAAGATATTGTTCAAAAGCATGACCATATGAGGATGATAGTTGAGAATAATAATAAACATTTTGTAGTTACTTACAACGATTCTAGAAGGTTTGGTTATATTGATTTATTTAAGAAAAAAGAACTAAGAGAACATTTTTTATTATCTAAAATAGGTGTTGAACCTCTAGGAAGAGAATTAACAACAGAGTACTTAAAAAATAATTTTAAGAAAAGAGTTATAAATATAAAAAATGCTTTAATTGATCAGAAAATAATAGCTGGAATTGGAAATATATATGCAAGTGAAATTTTATATAAAGCAAAAATAAATCCTCTTAGAAAAGTAAGCTCATTAAGTCAAAATGATTTGAATTCTATAATTACATTTACAAAAATAATCTTAAAAAGATCAATAGATGTTGGGGGAACAACCATTAGAGATCATATGCAACCAGATGGAAGTTTAGGGTATTTTAAACAAAAACTCCAAGTTTATGGTAAAGTAAATGAAAAATGTAAGACTTGTAATAGTTACATTGTTAAAGAAGTAATTAGCAACAGATCAACCTTTATTTGTAAGCATTGTCAAATTTAAGATTTTCGACGTTTACAAATTTAAAAAACTTGACATTTAAGCTTTACATTATTAGAAAAACATAAATTAAATAAGGATAAAGTTATGGCAAATCATGTTTCTTCCAAAAAAAGAATAAGACGCAATTCAAGAATGGAAGTTGTTAACAAGGTTAGAAAAAACCGAGTTAGATCTTTTATTAAAAAAGTAGAAGCTGCCATAGAACAATCTGATAAGACTAAAGCTCAAGAAGCATTAATTCTAGCTCAGCCTGAAATGCATAGATCAGTTACAAAAGGTATTTTTAAGAAAAATACAATTTCAAGAAAATTATCGAGGCTATCGGCTAGAATTAAAAAAATAGCTTAAATGAAATAAACTTTCATTTTATTAGTGAGTAATTACTCTCTTTGTTGATAACATAATCTATTAAATATTTTTAAAATTCAAATAATCAAACGATTCGCTTTGATTAATAAATTATTATTTTTATAAAATAAATAAATAAATTATGTTTAGTAGTATTTATAGATTTATTAATTTAAATTCAAATTAAGAGATTATTAAAGAATCATAATAAATTCAATGTAGTATCTTTAAATGCTATAAAATATTATCAAGAATACTTTAAATAGAAAAGTAAAACTATTAAATTATTTAATAGATCTCATAAAATAAAAATAATTTAATATGTTGTTTTTTTTGATTTTTTTTAAAAAAATTAAAAATCAATATATAT